>NZ_CFDJES010000050.1:8928-12074 GCF_983723665.1 Cobetia sp.
CGCGCGCGAGTGTCCGCATCGAGGAAGCCCGCCTCGACGGTGCGGTCCAGAAACTCGAGCAGGGGCGCGAAGAAGCCGTCACTGTCGAGGACGGCGATCGGCTTGGCGTGAAAGCGCAGATACTGCCAGGTCCAGGTCTCGAACAATTCCTCCAGGGTGCCAATCCCGCCGGGCAGGGTCACGAAGGCATCCGCCAGTGCGGCCATCTGCGCCTTGCGCTCATGCATGTCCGCTACCTCGATCAAGCGTGTCAGACCGGTATGCGCCTTCTCGTTGCGTACCAGTGCCTGGGGGATCACGCCGATCACCTCACCGCCCGCTGCCAGCGCGGCATCTGCCAACGCTCCCATCAGCCCGGCGCGCGCGCCTCCGTAGACCAGTCCCCAGCCGCGCTCGGCGATGGCCGTGCCCAGGGCTTCGGCCAGTTGGCGGTGCTGTGGGGAGACGCCCTCGCGGGAGCCCAGATAGACACAGATGCGATGCATGTTGCTCTCCTGAATGTTTCTCGGCGGCGCTCACTGCTGGCTGCCGTGCCTTGATGTCATGTCCTTCCTATCCTACGCGAGTTGTGCGGCGACGCTATGACGCCGGTGAGGAACTCGGCATTGCCCCGTGGCCAACGCGGGCACGTGCTGACTTTCGGCGTTGTCGCCTGCATTCGCGGGCCTGCTCTGCTACCCTTGCCGCCCCCGCAGGCGACGGCTGGCGGGCGCTGGCGCCCCGTGAGCTTGCATCGGGATGCACCCCAACTCATCGCGACGCCGCCTTCGGCGAGCGTGGACTCATCGCGACGTCGTCTTCGACGGACGCGGAACAACAAGGCAGGAGAGGCAGATGGCGCAGGTGCGCGGACGCTTTGCCAGTCGGCTGGGCTTCTTGATGGCCGCCGCTGGTTCGGCAGTAGGACTTGGCAACGTGTGGGGCTTCCCGTCCCAGACGGCCAACAACGGAGGCGGGGCCTTCGTGGTGATGTATCTGGTGCTGGCCTTCCTGCTGGCATGGCCGGCCTTGATGGCTGAGCTTGTCATCGGCCGCCATGGTCAGGCCAACATCGTCACCAGCATGAGTCTCGGTCGAGGCATCACCAAGCGCTTCGGCGCGCTGGCGGGCTGGGCGGGCATGCTGACCGCCAGCCTGATCCTGGCCTTCTATGCCATCGTCGCGGGCTGGCTGCTGGGCTATACCGCCGCACCGGTCAGCGAGGCGCTGGGCATGAGCTCCGCCGCCAGCTGGCTGACCACCTTCGACTTCACGCGCAATGTCTCGCTGACGGCGGTCTTCCTCGCCTTGACGATGGCGATCGTGGTCGGTGGTGTGCGCGGCGGGATCGAGAAGTGGTCCACGCGTCTGATGCCGCTGTTGCTGATGCTGCTGGTCGGTCTGATCGGCTATGTGCTGACCCTGCCGGGCGCCGATGAAGGCCTGAGTGTCTACCTGACGCCACAGTGGGACCGCATCTTCGATGCCGACCTGATGCTGAGCGCGATGGGCCAGGCGTTCTTCTCGCTGTCTCTCGGCGTGGGCGCGATGCTGATCTACGGCTCCTATCTGGGGCCGGAGCAGAACCTGCCGCGTCTGGGCGTACTGGTGACGCTGATCGATGTCGGCATCGCCTTCCTCGCCGGCCTGCTGGTGATTCCGGCCATGTACGCCGCGCGTCATCTGGGCGTCGAGATCTTCGATGCCGATGGCCTGCTCAAGAGCTCGGACACCCTGCTGTTCGACACGCTGCCGGCGCTGTTCGGCCAGATGGGCGGCGCAGGTGACATCTTGATGGTGGCGTTCTTCGCGCTGATGAGCGTGGCGGGCATCACCTCTTCCATCTCGATGCTGGAAGTGCCGGTGTCCTTCGTGGTCGAGCGTGGCTGGCTGGGTCGGCGTGCCGCCACCCTGGCCGTCGGTGCCGCCATCATGGCCATCAGCCTGACCATCGCCGCCAACTTCGGGGCACTGTTCGGCCTGGTGATCATGTTGACCACCCAGTACAGCCAGCCGCTGGTCGCGCTGGTGATGTGCCTGCTGGTGGGCTGGGCGATGTCGCGCCATGCGTTGCTCAAGGAGATCCAGAGCGGGGCGCCGGACATCGAGTCCAGCCTGTTCTGGAAGATCTGGCCGTGGTACGTGCGCCTGATCTGCCCGCTGTGCATCGCGCTGGTCTTCGCGCACTCGCTGTAGACTTGACGCTCGTCCCAACGCAAGAAGCCCGCCAATTGGCGGGCTTCTTCGTCTTCTGCCTTCAAGCCGACGGCATCGGCTCGATCGTTGTCAGGGCTCAGGGCTCAGGGCAGCTCGGACAGCACGTCGTAATGGGCATCGACCCAGTGACCGATGGCGTTGCCCTCGGCGTAGGCGAGATGCTGGGCGTACTGGGTGTGCAGGCAGCGCACCTGATTCCAGTCACGGATACCGCCGACGCCACGTTCACGCATCAGGTCGGCGAAGCCCTGGGACTCGATGGCGCTGCGCTCGGCCTCGCTCATGAAGCTCCAGCGTTCGGCGACGTAGGCCTCATGACTGGCACGGTAGCGCGCCAGCAGTTCCTCGTCGGTCTTGAGGCGTTCTTCCAGTCCCTTGATGACGCCTTCGGCCTCGATGCGTGACAGCGAGATCTTGAGGCGTTCATCGCACAGCCAGTAGAGGGTCGGGAAGGGCTTGCCGTCCACCAGCGAATGCATGCGCAGCACCAGCGGAGTGCCCTCGCCATCGGTGGCGGCCACGGCCTGGATGCCGCGCGGCTTGCGCCCGAGCTGGCGCTCGATGATCTCGAGCTCCCGCGCGTCGGGACTATGATTGGTCAGGATCACCATGCTTGCGGTCAGGCTCCAGCACACACTTGTTGGACCGGGATACGGCCCGGAAGAAAGCCTGGTTGAGCTGCTGGGGGCTCGGCACATAGCCATGCCACTCACGCTCGCAGTAGTCACTGCCGCGCGCCATCAGCTCCGGGGCCAGACGATTGAACCAGCCATCATAATCGTAGGGGTCAAGGCCCGGCAAGCTGATGTGCGGGTAGTCGGCGAAGCGCTCACTGAACCAGTGCTCCAGCGCCGCCTCGACCTGCGCATGCAGCTCGGTCATGTCCGGGTAGATCCACTTGCTGTAGCGAATGCCCATCGGGCCTCCTCGCTGACGCGGTGCTGTGGCGG
>NZ_CFDJES010000050.1:12174-17546 GCF_983723665.1 Cobetia sp.
AGCGGGGCGAACTGACCATTGCCCAGCTCACACAGTAACGCGGGGGCGAGCGCTATCTCCAGTCCGCGGCGGCCGCCGCTGATGAAGATTTCCGCCTGTGTCGCGGCGCTGTCATCGACCCACAGTGGCAGGCGCTTCTTCTGACCCAGCGGACTGATGCCGCCGACCACATAGCCGGTGGCACGCTCGGCGGCCTCATGCGCGGCCAGCGCCGCCTTGCGTGCCCCGCAGGCGCGTGCCAGTGCCTTGAGGTCGAGCGTACCGCTGACCGGCACCACGGCAACCACCAGCGGCTGACGTGCATTGCCGCCTTCCAGCTGGCAGACGAGGGTCTTGAAGACCTGGGCGGGATCAAGCCCCAACGTGCGGGCGGCCTCTTCCCCGTAGGCGGGGGCGCGCGGGTCGTGGGCATACTCGAGTGTGCGGTGCGGCTTGCCCTTGAGCAGCTTGAGCGCGGGTGTCATGCCGGCACGCTCCCCTCGGAGGTGGCGCTGTGCGTCCCGAGTGCCCGGGCGGCCTCGCGCAGGGCGGGGACATCCAGTTCGGCGCTGTCGGTGTGTTCGTGTACATGGCTGACCAGGGTCGCGCGCAGCTCGCCCTCGATGGGCAGCGACTGCTTGGCATGATGATCGAACTGCACCAGCACGCAGTGGCCACGCGCGCCACAGACGCCGCTTTGCCACGCTTCCTGGGTCACGGTGAAGGAGCTGCCGCCGAGACGCGACAGCCAGGTGCGAATCTCCACCGGCTGGCCGTATTGCAGCTCGGCGAGGAAGTCGACCTCGATGCGCGCCATGATCAGCGGCCACTTGCGCGGGTCGAGGTCCGGCACGAAGACGCGGAACAGGTCATTGCGCGCCCACTCGAACCAGGCCGGCAGGCGCGTGTTGTTGACGTGCCCGAGGGCATCGGTGTCGTAGAAGGCCGGTTCCAGCGTCTTGAAGTACATGTCATCGCTCCTGGGCATCCATGCGGCATTTCAGCCTATCAGGAAGCTCAGGCGCTGGCTGTACGTCGTGAGGCTAGTCGACGTTGCAACGGCGTGAACACGCCCAGCCACGCCGTCGCCACGATGAAACCGAGCAGGGTGCCCAGGCCGACCCCCATGCCGGGGTAACTGAGCGAGACCACCAGCGCATAGCACAATAGCGAGCCAAGGCCGGCCGGGTAGTGCTTGATGACGGTCGCGACGGCCACTGGCCCCTGGGTGAGATGCAGAATCACCAGCAGCGGGTACATGGTGACCGGGAAGGCCGCCACCAGGCCTGCCCACGAGGGCGGCAGCAGATGGGCCAGCGCGGTGATGCCGAACACGATGCCGGCGGCCAGTCCGGCGCGCGCCAGCAGCGAGACCCAGGAGAAGGGCGACTTGCGCGCCGTGCTCTCCGGTACGCCGCGATAGAGGCGCATGCACAGCACGATGGCGATCAGCGTCACGATCACGCCGCTGACGCGCGTGAACTCGAACTGCGCCAGCACCAGACTGGCGAGCAGCCAACCCAGCAGGCCGCCCAGGGTGCCGTTGATGACGCCGCGCAGTCCCTGTGCGCGCCCGCATAGCCAGTAGCCGACCCCCAGCGCCAGCGTCGAGGAGAAGCCGGCCAGAGTGTAGACGGCGCTCTGGCCGGCGAACTCGGGAGAGATCTCAACGCCGATGAAGCCCAGCGTGATGGCCGTGCCCAGCGGGTAGCCGGACAGTAGCCCGGCCATGCGCGTCGAGAGGCGCTCCGCGATCAATGACAGCCCGATCACCACCGCCACCGAGATCAGCAGCTTGAGCAGTTGCAGGCCCAGCTCACCCTGAAGCGCTGCGCTCATTGGGCGGCGTCCCAGAACTGACGACGCACCAGCGAGACCTTGCCCACTGCCTTGCCGGAGGCCTGATGACGATGAGCCTCGGCGACCTCGCTGAAGTCGAACTGGCGCTCATCGAGGCGCACCTTGAATTCGCCTTCCTCGACCAGCTCCACCAGCTTGCCCAGCGCCTGGCGCTGCTGCTCATGCCCGATGCCCGCGGTCAGCGGCAGCAGGATCGACAGCACTTCCAGACTGCGGCTGCCGGCGTGCAGCGGCGAGAGATCCACCGTGGTGCGCGCATTGATGGTCACGATGCGTCCGCCCAGCTTGCTGGCGGCGAAGCTGGCGGCCAGGTTTTTGCCACCGACGCAATCGAAGACCAGATCGAAGCCCTCGCCACCCGTCAGCCGGGCCACGTAATCGGCCACGGCTTCCTCGCGGTAGCGAATGACGTGGTCCGCGCCGCAGTCGCGTGCCGCCCGGGCCTTGTCATCGCTGGACACCGTGGTGGCGACTTCCGCGCCGATGCAACGGGCGATCTGCAATGCCACATGGCCGACGCCACCGGCGCCGCCGTGGATCAGCACGCGTTGTCCTGCTTCCAGCCGGCCACGCTCCACCAGTGCCTGCCAGGCGGTAATGAACACTGCCGGCAACGCGGCGGCTTCCATGAAGCTCAGGCGGCGCGGCTTGCGGGTGATCAGGCGCTCATCGGCGAGCATGTAATCCGCCAGCGCGCCCGGATGAGCGGCGACACCGCCGGCAAAGCCGAGCACCTCGTCGCCGGGCGAGAAGGCCAGCACGTCATCACCGACGGCATCGATCACACCGGCCACGTCGCCGTGCAGCACGCAGGGCGCTGGCGGCAGGAGAGGCACCTGGCCGCTGGCCAGCTTGAGATCCAGTGGATTGACGCTGGAGGCAGCGACGCGAATGCGCACCTGGCCGGGGCCGGGAGTGGGCAGCGGGCATTCGGTCGCCACGAAGTCGGCATCCGGGCCGGGATTGCGCAGCACCATGGCATGCATGGAAGCGAGCATGAGACGTCCTCGTTGATACGGGTTCCGGCCAGTGTGGCCAGTGAGCGCCACACCCTACCCATTGCGCTGCGTTGCGGCAATCCGACTTGGGTGGTTTCAGCCGTCCAATGCACGGAATTGCATGATCGACAACGAAAAAGCCCCTGCCGATGGGCAGGGGCTTGGGTCATGCGGCGGCTGACGGCTGTGTCAGGCCCGCCTGGGCGTGATGGGGATCACGCGTTCTGGCGCTTGGCCTCCTTGTCGACCGGTGCGATCTCGCCGGACTTCAGCTTGGCCATGTACTGGGCCAGCTCACGCTTCACTACCGGCATCAGGTAGTAGAGGCCGATGATGTTGGCGATGGACATGGCGAAGATCATGGCGTCGGAGAAGTCGATGACCGGGCCGAGGCTCATGGAGGAACCGATGACCACGAAGGCGAGGAAGATCAGCTTGTAGACGATCTCGGAGCCCTTGCTCTCACCGAACAGGTAGGTCCAGGCCTTCAAGCCGTAGTAGGACCAGGACAGCATGGTGGAGAAGGCGAACATCAGCACCGCCAGGGCCAGCACATACGGGAACCACGGGAAGGCGGTCTCGAAGGCGTAGGAGGTCAGCTGGACGCCGCCGAGGCCTTCGACCTGGTAGGCGCCGGTGATGACGATGACCAGCGCGGTCATGGTGCAGATGACGACGGTATCGATGAACGGTTCGAGCAGGGCGACGATCCCTTCGGTCGCCGGCTGGGAAGTCTTGACGGCAGAGTGGGCGATGGCCGCGGAGCCGATACCGGCTTCATTGGAGAAGGCAGCACGCTTGAAGCCCTGGATCAGCACGCCGACGATACCGCCGCCGACCGCGACCGGTGCGAAGGCACCTTCGATGATGGCGCCGAAGGCGGCCGGAATCGCACTGAAGTTGAAGCCGAGGATGATGAGTGCCGCGATCACGTAGATGACAGCCATCATCGGCACCAGCTTCTCGGTGACACGTGCGATGGACTTGATGCCGCCGATGATGACCATGCCGACGATGGCGGCCATCACGAGACCGAACAGCCAGCCGTAGCCGACCAGGAAGCTGGCATCACCGCCGGTGACGTTGACGGCCTGCTGATAGGACTGGTTGGCCTGGAACATGTTGCCGCCGCCGATGGAGCCACCGATGGCGCAGATGGCGAAGAAGATCGCCAGAATCTTGCCCAGACCCGCCTTGCCGTTTTCCGCGAAGCCCTTGGACAGGTAGTACATCGGGCCGCCGGAGATGGAACCATCCGCGTTGACGTTGCGGTACTTCACGCCAAGCGTACATTCACAGAACTTGGAGGCCATGCCGAGCAGGCCGGCCAGAATCATCCAGAAGGTCGCGCCCGGGCCGCCCAGCGAGACGGCGACCGCGACGCCGGCAATGTTGCCAAGGCCGACCGTGCCGGACAGCGCCGTGGCCAGTGCCTGGAAGTGGGATACCTCGCCTTCATCCTTCGGGTCGGTGTAGTCGCCCTTGACCAGACGGATGGCATGGCCGAACAGGCGGAACTGCACGAAGCCGAAATAGAGCGTGAAGATGACGGCCGCGATGATCAGCCAGCCGACGATCAGCGGGAACTGGGTGCCGGCCACCGGCACGGAATAGAAGATAGTCGAGACGATCGGATTGACGATCGGTCCGACGATGTCACTGATGGCCTGGTCCATGCCTTCGGCACGGGCAGAGCTTGCGGCCATGAGGGCTGCCATCGCGGCAGCCCAGGGGGCCAGGGAGCGGAATCGACTCATGAGAGGTAACCTCGAAAAGCGAATTGTCGTTATTGTCTGGTGCGAATCTCTGCAGGCGGCGGGTGCGGGAGGCGCCTGTCTCAGGGAACGATGGTGACGGGCACCGAGGCCTCTTGAATCAGATGGGCGGTCACGCTGCCGAAGATGCGTGAGCGCACGCTTTCCCCCTTGCGGCCGACGATGATCTGCTCGGCATTCACTTCACGCGCCAGCAGGCTGAGGATCTCGGCGGCATCGCCGTGGCGGACACGGCCCTCGACCTGATAGCCCTCCTTTTCCAGCTCGCTGATGGCAGGCGCCAGCACACGCTCGCGGGCCAGCTTGATCTCGTTCTCACGGCGGCTGGCACGCTGGGCGTTCTCCTCCGGCGTGTTGAAGCTGTAGGGCGACCATTCGACCACGTAGCAGAGAATGATCCTGGTTTCCGCGCCCACCAGAGAGGCGACGCGCTTGGCATAGGCAATGGCACTGTCGCCGCCCGGGGTTCCATCCAGTCCGACAATCAGGGAGGTGGTCATGGAGCTTCTCCTGAAGCTTGCTGGTCGTCGTGTCGCGCCAGCGGATTCTTGTTGAATTACCGTTTCGTTGCGGTTGAAAGAACTTTACTCCTCGCTCACACAAGAAATCCCTTCGGGTGTATCGCTTCACAAAACGATGATTAAACGAAATGGCGTCAGTTGCGCGTTGACGAGTCTCAGGTTTCCGCTACGCCATTAGCCGGTGGTGACGATATTCGCTGAGAAAACTGCTACCCATGGCTGTCAGCAATGCCGAGAGC
>NZ_CFDJES010000050.1:17646-19914 GCF_983723665.1 Cobetia sp.
ATCGACGCGGCTAGATCAGCCGCTGGTGCGTCAGGTCTTGCCAGGCGGCTTCGATGGGCCAGGCCAGCGGCTGACGCAGGTGTTCCGGCAGCGCCATCAGGGCGGCCGTGGGACTGTCGTGTTCGCGCATGCGCAACCAGCAATAGGCCCAGGCGCAGGCGTCATCAGGGCCCTGCGGCACCGGGCGTGCCGGCATCTGCATCAACAGGAACAGCGCTGCCTTGGGGGCCCACAGCGGCGCACCGCCCTCGGCGGCCCACTGCTCCAGCGTCTCGCCATCGGGATTGCTGGCGGGCTGGCCAAGACTTGCGACGCGCGCGGTATCGGCCAGCAGCACGGCGAGGCGCTCGCTGTCGCCACGGCCATGGGTCAGCCAGGCACGCAACAGACCGGGCAGCCCGCGCTGGGCCTGTGGGTAAAAGGTGTCTTCAGACATGCACAAAGCCTTATGCTGTAGTTGGTCCACAGGTATTCTTCTCGCCGCCCGAGGGCGACGTGAGTCGAGCGCACTGCTCGCGTTGCCTGCCAAATTTGCCCGCCACAGGGAGACTCCATCTTGCCATTCGATTTCATCACCCCGCTCGATCGACGCCAGTATCCTTCCCAGAAGTGGGATCGCTACGCCTCGGACGTCATGCCCCTCTGGATCGCCGACATGGACTTCAGCGCCCCGCCCGCCGTGACGCGAGCGCTGGCCGAGCGAGTGGCGCACCCGGTCTACGGCTATGCCAAGCCGTCGGAGGGCCTCGATGACAGCCTGTGTGACTGGAGTCGCGAGCATTATGGCTGGGAGGTGCCGCGTGACTCCATCGTCTGGCTGCCGGGCGTGGTGCCGGCCTTGCATCTGGCCAGTCTGGCATTGACCTCTCCCGGCGCGGGCGTGGTCACGACGACCCCGATCTACCCGCCCTTCCTCAAGGTGGCCCAGAAGACCGGGCGACTGGCGCAGATGGCACCGCTGGCAGAGCCCGAGACACAAGGCGGCCCCTGGCGTCTGGATCTGGAGGCGCTGGAAGCGGCCATCACCCCCGAGACCGAGCTGCTGCTATGGTGCCACCCGCACAATCCTACCGGCCGCGTCTGGCGCGAGGAAGAGCTCGAGGCGCTGGCGGAGCTGGTCGAGCGTCACGATCTGCTGGTGGTCTCCGATGAGCTGCATGCTGATCTGGTGGTGGACCCGACGGCCCGCCATATTCCGCTGGCCAGCCTGAACGAGCGACTGGCGGCGCGCTGCGTGACCCTGTGGGCGCCCTCCAAGACCTTCAACACCGCCGGGCTGACGTTCGCCTGCGCGGTGATCACCGATCCCAAGCTGCGTGCACGCTTCACCGGCGCCGCCAATGGCTTGATGCCCGATACCAATGTGCTGGGCATGGCCGCGACCGAAGCGGCGTGGCGCGAGGGCGAGCCGTGGCGTCAGGAGTTGCTGGGCGTGTTGCGTGACAACCTCGATCTGCTGGAAAGCCATGTGGCACGTTGGGACGGTGTCAGCATGTCGCGCCCGCAGGCCACCTATCTGGCCTGGCTCGATATGCGCAAGGCAGGGCTCGGGGAGTCTCCGCAGCAGACCCTGCTCGAGGAATGCGATGTCGCGCTGTCGGATGGCGCAGACTTCGGCTGGCCGGGCTTCGTGCGCTTGAACTACGGCACCACGCGCGTGCAGCTGGAGAAGGCGCTGCAGCAGATGGATGAGCGCCTGCAGAAAGGCTGAGGTTGGCGAAGGGATCGCGGGGGCGAGCGAAGCGACCGAGAAGGGGGGGGGCGACAGTACCGGAGTTGATCTGGGTCAGTCTGCGGCGTTTCGTTGGCAGCTATCGCTCATCGCAAACTTGAATTGAGAATCATTATCGTCAACTCTGAAGTCAGGCCGCTCATCGGGAGGGGCTTGTCATCAGGAGATGCGACGATGAGACATGAGGTGGCAGAGACGCCGCGACAGGGGCGGCCAGCAAGCAGGGATGCAGGCGTGACGGCCTGTCGTGAATGGTGTTGTCAGGGCGGGAGCCTGCGCCTGGCGCGTTCGTCGCCGCCATCTTCCCGCTGCCGTGCTCCCGCGGCGTCATCTGCCACCCCGTCTGCGCCAGACGCCGTGAAGTCTGCGGGCCAGGAACTAGAGGTGGACTTTCCGCCCAGCGTGCGCGAATCGCGTGCTCGCCCCTCGCTTCTCAAGGGCTGGAGCCGTCGTTAGCCCTTGAGTCGGCGCGACGGCAGGCCCTCAATGACAAGGCCCCGCTTCCTTTACCGGAGGCGGGGCCTTGTCGTCTGCGT
>NZ_CFDJES010000050.1:20014-21572 GCF_983723665.1 Cobetia sp.
CTCATGGGTCGCACCGAGGGCGTCGAAGACACGCAGCAGCGTCTTGCGTGCCAGATCATCGCCGTACTGGCGGTCGGTCTTCACCAGGCTGATCAGGGCATCCAGCGCCAGCTCGTAGTGGCCATCCGCCAGATCACGCATGGCGCGCTGGTAGCGGGCTTCGCTGTCGTCCCGCTCGATCATCGCCTGCACCTCTTCGGGAGACGGTGCCTCGGCGATGAAGTCGATGCGCGCACGTACGCCACGCGCCTGGGCGCCGTCACGGTCTTCCGGCTTGAGGGAGTCCAGCAGCTGACGGGCCTCTTCACCATTGCCTTCTGCGACCAGCACCGAGGCGAGGTGGATGCGGTATTCCGGTGTCTCGGGGGATTCCTGCGCCAGCTGCTGATACAGCGCCTTGGCGGTGACGAGGTCGCCGCTTTCCAGTGCAGTGGCCGCCTGCTCCGCGAGGCTGGGACCTGCTCCTGCCGCCGGCTGGACCTTGTGCTGCTCGAGGAACTGGCGAATCTCGGCTTCCGGACGTGCGCCGGTGAAGTTGCCTGCCAGACCGCCCTGGATGACCAGCTTGACGTCCGGCACCGAGCGCACGCCCAGCTGAGCGGCGATGTCCTGCTGTTCCTCGGCGTTCAGCTTGGCCAGGATGAAGCCGCCCGCATATTCACGTGCCAGCTTCTCGAGGATCGGCGTCAGGACGAGGCAGTGCTCGCTCTGCGGCGACCAGCAATCCAGCAGTACCGGCACTTGCTGTGAGGCTTCCAGCACCTGCTGAAGATTGCTCATGTCCACATCGATGATGTAGGTGTTGGCGTCTTCTGCCTGGCGCGGTGCACTCGCGGCACCGCCGCCGACCACCCCTTGTGGCTGGGCGGCGGTGGTGTCATTGCCGGTCAGTGGCTGGCCGGTATTGGGATCGATGATCATGGTGCATGCCCCGAAATTCTGTCTGCGATTCAAGGCTCGCGCGCGAGCCGGTTGGGCTGATGATGCGGCCCGTCGCAGTGGAGTTCAAGGCGCTGCCGGACACTTCCTCGCGCGAGCGTCCCGGGCGCGTCGGTTCACGGCAGCAGGGTGTCGCCGGCCATGCTGGCGATGCAAGCGGCTTCGCTCTCGCTGAGCGGCATCACGGACAGGCGTGCGCGGCGCACCAAGTGGCTGTCCGCCAGCTCGGGCCGGGCCTTCAGGCGCGCGATGGGCAGGGTGGTGCGCAGCGGGCGAAGGTAGCTCAGACGCGGGGCGACCCAGCGCGGAGGCTTGTCGGCATCGATATCTGCCACCTGACGTGGGTCGAAGCCCTTGTGCTCGGGATCACTGGCCGTCGGGTCGGGCAGGGCGAGTTCGCTGACGACGGCCAGTCCGACCACCGCAGGCACCTTGCAGCTGGAGTGCTGGATGAGCACGACATCACCGAGCTGCATCTCGCGCAGGAAGTTGCGCGCCTGATAGTTGCGCACGCCATCCCAGAGCGCCGGTGATTCGCGGCGCAGGTCATCCAGCGAGAAGGCATCGGGTTCGGTCTTGACCAGCCAGTGGCGCATGCAGGCACTCCCTTGGGACTGAC
>NZ_CFDJES010000051.1:0-1583 GCF_983723665.1 Cobetia sp.
TCGTCAAGGTCGCCGTCAGTGGATAGGGCGCGCCCTGCATGGAATCGAAGCAGGCACCCGGCGCGACCACCAGCTGCAATGGCTCGCCCTGCTTGCCGTCAGCCGGGAGTTGCGCCTTGAGCACACGGCTATCATTTGCCTCACGGGCGACCCGATAAGGCAGCTTCACCACCTGGACACCTGACGAGCGAGCACCAGCCTCCGTTTCTGCAGAGCGCTCGGATGCCTGCGCCTCGTGCGGCGAGTCGAGCAAGCCCTGCATGGCCGTCAGCGTCAGCAGGTTGTGCTCGCTGTCGAGACTGACCTGCCAGCCGGGCTCATTGCCCTGCGCCACCAACAGCGGCTTCTGCGTCGTCGGATGAATCACGCGCCGATCATCCTGCACACATTCCAGATTGCCACGGGCATTCTGCAGCATCGCCTCGGAACCCTTGAACCACACCTCCAGTCCCTCTTCACCGGGCAACGCCTTCACATCACCAGACGCCTGCTCGGCCGACGATACACCGGCATTGGCCTGATAGCGCTCGCCCGAGGCACTGACGACCCGCTCCAGGGTATAGGCATGCCGACGCGACCACAGCCGCAACCAGTCATGCGACGCCTCGGCGTCGCCTTCACTGAAGGCCATCAGCAGATCCTGCGCCGGAGTACAGCGCCACACCTGATACTCACTCGCCCGGGGCGGTGGCAGAAAGCTGGAGGGCAAGGTCACCGCAGCGGCCTTGCCCAGCGATTCCGCACTGGGCGGCGCAGGTTTCTTCGCCACCTCATGCACCACGGGGCCCGGGTCATGTGCGGGAGCCGGCACCTTGAGCGGCGGTTGGCCAGCATCCATCCCTGACGCGGCATCCTGACTCCACGGCAGGGAGGTACATCCGGCCAGCAGCAGGGGCACCGCCAGAGGCGACAGGCGCAAGCCCGCTCGACCGGCAGCGATCATCCCTGGCGTGAGACTCGCGGCCCACCTATGGGGCAACGCACGGGAAATGGCAAAAAGACGACAGCAATGACGTGACATGATGAACCCTCCCTGGGCATGTCGGACGACAAGATGCAGCGCAGGACTCTGATGATGAGACACTGCGGCATGGCTGGACTTCAAGGCGGAGACGGCGGCCTTCCTGGCGCACCCTGCCAAAGTCTATCAAGCGCAGTGAGGCTTGTGGGGATGGGAGTGCACTGAGGGTACAAGGCGCGTGCCCTGCCGGCCTTGCATGACACCCTCCTGGCGCCTGACTCCGTCACCCTTCGTGTTCCGGCGCCCCGAGTGATACGCGAATTGCCATGAATATGAGACAGTGTCATGAGCGCCCTCGGGCAGCCGCGCGTCACGATGGTGGCCTGGCGGGAAGAAAATCCCGCTGCCACTCTCCCACTGATCCAGTCTCGCGGGAGTGATTGACCCGCTCGCGGCTTGCGCCAGGACTTTCAACTTATCGTTCTCGACTTAACGTTCTCGGCTTAACGTTCTCGGCTTGCCTGTCTCAACTGGCCTGTCTCAACTTGCCGTTCACAACGCATATTTCTCAACCTCTCAACATGAGCACCATTCATCATGCTTGAATTGCGCCATCTGCGTA
>NZ_CFDJES010000051.1:1683-12307 GCF_983723665.1 Cobetia sp.
CTCAACCTCTCAACATGAGCACCATTCATCATGCTTGAATTGCGCCATCTGCGTACCCTGCTGGCCCTGCGTGATGCTGGCTCGCTGGTCGAAGCCGCGGAGCGTGTCCACCTTACCCAGTCCGCCCTGTCCCATCAGCTGAAGGACCTCGAGGAGCGCCTGGGCGCGCCGCTGTTCATCCGCAAGACGCGCCCCGTGGAGTTCACCCGCGCCGGACAGCGCCTGTTGTCGCTGGCAGAGCAGGTACTGCCGCAGTTCCGCATGGCTGAGCGCGACATTGCTCGCATGGCGGGTAGCGAGCAGGGCCGGCTGCACATGGCCATCGAGTGCCATAGCTGTTTTCAGTGGCTGATGCCGACGGTGGATCGCTTCCGCGATCACTGGCCGGAGATCGAAGTCGATATCCCCTCGGGCCACAGCTTCGCTCCCCTGCAGGCATTGGGCCGCGAGCAGCTGGACCTGGTCATCACCGCCAACCCGGTGGAGATGACCGGCATCCAGTACATTCCGCTGTTCCGCTACGAGGTCATGCTGGCCGTGGCACGCCAGCATGCACTGGCCATCAAGGGCCATGTGGAGCCGCAGGACCTGTGCGACGAGACCTTGATCATCTATCCGGTCGAGCATGATCGCCTGGACGTCTTCACCCAGTTCCTCGAACCGGCCAACGTGAGCCCGCGCGAGATCCGCAGCGCGGAGATGACGGTGATGATGATGCAGCTGGTCGCCAGCGGCCGCGGCGTCACGGCGCTCCCCAACTGGGCGCTGGCCGAGTACCTGACGCGCGATTACGTGCGCGGCCTGTCGCTGGGCGACGGTGTCTGGGCGACACTCTACGCCGCCGTCAGAGAAGATCTGCTCGGCACGCCGTGGATGGACGACTTCCTGCGTACCGCCCGTGAGACATCATTCGAGGTGCTGAGTGGCGTGAAGCCTGCCTGATACCCGGGCCTCAGCGCTTACGAGGAATGGATACACGAAAGCCCCACCACTCGACAGGCCGCAAGGCATCGATTGGTGGGGCTTCTTGTTAGTACTGTTCAATGCTTGTTCACGCCATATCACTACGGCTTGCGTCCAAGACTTTTTCTTCAGCACAAACAGAACCGCCCCAGCATGAGCTGGGGCGGTTCTTGACATCTATCATCTCAAGCGGAAAGCATTCCGCAATGAGTGATGATCAGTCGATAGCCTTGACGTTGGCTGCCTGCAGGCCTTTCTGGCCCTGAGTCACGTCGAAGGAGACCTGCTGGCCGTCCTGCAGGGTCTTGAAGCCATCAGCCTGGACTTCGGAGAAGTGAACGAACAGATCGTCACCACCGTCAGCCGGAGCGATGAAACCAAAACCTTTAGCGTCGTTGAACCACTTAACTGTACCTGTAGCCATGAGAAATTCCTCTCTGATTAGCATGTTTGAAATAACGGGCATTACCCGAAGAGCGTGGGCAAAGCAAAACCATGCATCAAATCAGCGAGGCTTCTCGGGGCGCTCAAGGCGATTTACCGAGCAGCACAGGCGACTGAGTGGTGCGTCTTGCTATCCAACAGGGGCTACATTGCACGCTAACCCATGATCACGTCAAGCCTTTTCGACAATCACTTCACACAGTCGCCAATCGATGCCACTCCAGCCAGGTCAGAAATCCCCCTTCCGGCAGCTGCGGATTCGGCGCATCGGTCCCCAGCAGCAGGCGGTCTCCCTCGAGCGTGACGCGCCGCACAAGGGTGACTTCATCCCAATCGGCGATCGTGGCCAGCGACAGATGATGGCAGACCTCCTCCCGCTCACTGTCCCACTGCCAGCGCCCACAGTAGGCAAAGCCCTCACGAAAGGCGGCGACCAGCTGATCATCCGTCGGCGCCATTCCCAGAGGCTGACGCTCACAGGACACCAGCTGCACGCTCATATAGCCATTGGCCATGTAATGCAGCTGGCCCTTGCACTCGCCCAGCGGCTCCAGCTCGCGTCCATCCGGCCAGGCATACCAGAAACGCTCGAGCCGCCACGCGCCGATCAAGTCAGGATGCAGTGACAAGGAAGATTCCCGCATGGCCGATTCCTCAAACGGTCGTGATCAGGTGGCGTGCTCGTCCTGGAGTGACGGCGGCTTGACCGGCGGCAAGGGCACAGGCGCCTTGCGTTCCAGCTGGCTGGAGGTCAGTGGCAGCAACAGGCTGAAGCGCGCGCCCTTGAGCGATCTTCCCTTGTCCACCACCACGCTGCCGCCGTGGGAATGCAGGATCTTTTGCACGATGGAAAGCCCCAGCCCGTAGCCGCCGGAGGCACGCGTACGCGAATCATCCAGGCGCGCGAAGGGCTTGAAGACCTTCTTGCGATCTTCCTCATTGATGCCGGGGCCATCGTCCTCGACATCGAGCCTGACCACCTGCGGGTCACTGGTGATACGCACCAGCACACGGGAATCCGCGTGCCGGCAGGCATTGGAGACCAGATTCTGCAGCGCCCGCTGCAGATAGCGTGCCTCGGCCTCGACCTCCAGCGCCTCGCCTTCGATGCTCAGCAGCAATTCAGGATGCAGCGGCGCCAGCGTCTCGCAGACCTGCTCCGCGATCTCGCGGCAATCCACCATGCCGAGGTCCAGCTGGATACCGGCGGCATTGTTGAGGCGTGCGTAGGTCAGGATCTCGTCGATCAGCTTGTCGAGTTCCTCGATGTCGCCGTCTGCGCCCTTTATCTGACGCTGGACGAAATCATCATCGACCATGTCCTCGATCATCTGCAGCGCGAAGCGGATACGCGCCACCGGCGTGCGCAATTCATGCGAGACCGCCCGAATCATGTCCTGCTGCGCGCCCAGCAACCCCTGCACCCGCTCAGCCATGCCATTGAAGGCCATGCCGAGACGCCCGAGAAAGTCATTGGACTCGATGCGCACCCGCGTATCGAGATAGCCGCCCGCAATGCGTGTCGCGGCCTTTTCCAGGCGCGTCAGGCGCGCCTCCAGTGAACGCACCACCAGATAGATGACGCCGCCCAGCAGACTGATGACCGCCAGTATCATGGCGATGATCAAGGCCGGCGGTGTCGTCTCGAAGCCTCGGATGGGCCCGACCTTGAGCATGGCGCGGTCCCCCAGACGAGTATAGAGCGCCATCGCCTGGCCATGACTGGCCACATTGAGCACCACCCGACCGGCCTCCAGGCGACTGGCCTGCTGCGCATCGAGATTCTGCGGAATGTCCGGCAACAGCGCGAAGGACAGACCGGAGGCCTGCTGCAGCTGGGCCAGCAAGTCGCTGCGTTGCTCGGCATTCATGGGCTGCAGGGTGTCATGCAGCGACACCATCAACCCGCGCAACTGCCGCTCCGCGAGATGCAGCAGCCGGAATTCCAGCACTCTCTCTTCGCCCGGCACCGCCATCAACAGCTGCCAGCCGGCGTCATCATGCGGCCTCACCAGCGGCCGCCCGGCTTCAAGGCGGCGCTGCTCCCACCAGCTGAGGTCAAAGACCGCCGCCGGTGCCAACAACAACCGCCCATCCAGCAGGCGGGCGGTCCGATTGAGGAAGGCCCCGCGCTCAGCCTCCGGCGTGGCCGCGATCTGGCTCACCAGCAGGCGCATCGGTGCCGCGCCCAGACGCGTCTGGTAGGCCTCCAGCCGGACCATGTTGGTCAGCTGAAAGCCACCCAGCGCGATGCCCAGCGTGAGCACCAATGCCACCAGCAAGGCGACATAGACACGCAGGAAGATGCTGTCGGAGAGAGCCCGGCGCATCGTCTAGAGGTCCTTGACGAACAGGTATCCCTTGCTGCGCACCGTCTTGATCCGCTCAGGATGATTGGGGTCATCGCCAATCTTGGGGCGGATGCGCGAGACACGCACGTCGATGGAGCGGTCCTGGCCGTCGTACTTGATGCCGCGCAGCGCAGAGAAGATTTCCTCGCGCGTCAGCACGCGACCCGCATTCGAGGACAGCAGCCACAGCAGGTCGAACTCGGCACTGGTCAGCTCGATGCGCTCGCGCGCCAACCATGCCTCACGGGTGGCGTTGTCGATCTCGAGATCATTGAACACCAGGCGCGTCTCACCGGCGGCCACTTCGGGGCCATCGGCGCGACGCAGCAAGGCCCGCATGCGTGCCAGCAATACACGCGGCTGCACCGGCTTGGGCACGTAATCGTCGGCGCCCATCTCCAGACCCAGCACCTGATCCATGTCATCGGTACGCGCCGTCAGCATCAGGATCGGCCCGGCGAACTGAGGCCGCACGCGACGACAGATGGACAGGCCATCCTCGCCCGGCAGCATCAGGTCCAGAATCACGATGTCGGGGCGCAGACTGATGATCAGGTCCACCGCCCGCGCGCCGTCATTCTCGACGCTCACGCGGAAGTTGTTGGCTTCGAGGTATTCGCGCGTCAGTGTCGCCAGACGCTCGTCATCCTCAACAATCAATACATGTTCTTGCGCATTGGTATCCAAGGGCATTCCATCCGCATCGTTGGGTCAACGTGGCCAGCAGCTCACAAGCAGTTACTTTCCTGTGCCACGTCGTAACCTTTTCAGGGTGATTTGTCACGAATGATACGCCAATTTGGGCGTTTACGCGCCAGCAGCGCAGGCACCATCTGCATTGACGGAGCGCAGAAAATTTAACACCTGAACTCTTGACATCCCCCAGCGGCAAGGCCGGATTTTCAACCACACCTTACCCACAAGTTATCCACTTGCACGCCCCACCAAACAACACTATCTTGTGTCCAAAATCAGCTCACACCCCATATGTAGGGTTTTGGCGACGTCGACACCCATAGATCATGGCGACGATTGTCAAGCCCCGAAAGCATGAATCAGCGTATGGGAAGGCAGTCACGCAAGGCTGCTGGAACCGTGTCTCATGAACGCTATCAGGCTCAGCCCGGGCGCCGATTGCCCCGCCTGAGCCTGATCGAGTTTCTCGACGACAAGGCTGACGACGACAGAATATCCCCGGGCGCAGGCAGGAATTTCCAGCCTGCGCCCCGATACGAATTGCCCTCGAGCCCTAACGGGCAACGATTCACCTTCAGACGATTCAGGAAGGCGTCATGGATTCCACTTTCAGCACCGATCAGGCGACAGTCGACGTGACTGCCCCCCAGCGCCTGCGCGTCATCAAGCGCAATGGCGATGTTGCGGCCTTCGACGCCAGCAAGATCTCCGTCGCTCTCTCCAAGGCGTTCATCGCCGTGGAAGGCGATCAGGTCGAGTCCAGCTCGCGCATCCGCGACCTGGTTCAGCAGCTGACCAGCCAGATCACCGACGCCTTCCAGCGTCGCATGCCTGACGGTGGCACCCTGCACATCGAAGACATCCAGGATCAGGTCGAGCTGGCGCTGATGCGTTCCGGCGAGCACAAGGTCGCCCGTGCCTATGTGCTGTACCGCGATGAGCACGCTCGTGCCCGCAGCGCCCAGAGCGAAGGCATCGCCAAGCCGCACCCGACCATCAACGTCACGCACCTCGACGGCAGCGTGCGTCCGCTGGATCTGGGCCGTATCGAGACCCTCGTCTTCGATGCCTGCGCCGAGCTTTCCAACGTCGATGCCCAGAAGATCGTCGATGACTCCCTGAAGAATCTGTACGACGGCGTGCCGGTCGATGGCGTATCCACCGCGCTGATGATGACCGCGCGTACGCTGGTCGAGAAGGACCCGAACTACACCTACGTCACCGCCCGCCTGCTGCAGGACAACCTGCGCCGCGAAGCCCTGAGCTTCCTCAAGGTCGCTGACGAGGCCACCTTCGGCGAGATGAAGGACCACTACCCGGTCGCCTTCAAGGCCTACATCGAGAGCGGTATCGCCTTCGAACAGCTGGACGAGCAACTGGCCACCTTCGATCTGGAGCGTCTCGGCGCGGCCATCGATCACACGCGTGACAACCAGTTCACCTATCTCGGCCTGCAGACCCTGTACGACCGCTACTTCCTGCACCAGAACGACGTGCGCTATGAGCTGCCGCAGGTCATGTTCATGCGTGTCGCCATGGGCCTGTCCCTGAACGAGGAAGACCGCGAAGGCCGTGCCATCGAGTTCTACGAGCTGCTGTCCAGCTTCGACTACATGGCTTCCACGCCGACGCTGTTCAACGCCGGTACTCGTCGCAGCCAGCTGTCCAGCTGCTACCTGACCACCGTGCCGGACGCCCTCGATGGCATCTACGGCGCCATCCGCGACAACGCCATGCTCTCCAAGTGGGCGGGTGGCCTCGGCAATGACTGGACGCCGGTGCGTGCGCTGGGCTCCTACATCAAGGGCACCAACGGCAAGTCCCAGGGCGTCGTGCCCTTCCTGAAGGTCGTCAACGACACCGCCGTTGCCGTCAATCAGGGTGGCAAGCGCAAGGGCGCCGTCTGTGCCTATCTGGAAACCTGGCACATGGACGTCGAGGAATTCCTCGACCTGCGCAAGAACACCGGTGATGACCGTCGTCGTACCCACGACATGAACACCGCCAACTGGGTGCCGGACCTGTTCATGAAGCGTGTCTTCGATGACACCGAATGGACCCTGTTCTCGCCGTCCGACTGCCCGGACCTCCACGACCTGTACGGCGCGGCCTTCCAGGCGCGTTACGAGCAGTACGAGGAGATGACCCGTCAGGGCCAGCTGAAGCTGTTCAAGCGCGTCAAGGCGCGTGATCTGTGGCGCAAGATGCTCTCCATGCTGTTCGAGACCGGCCACCCGTGGATCACCTTCAAGGACCCGTGCAACCTGCGCAGCCCGCAGCAGCACGCCGGTGTCGTGCACTCGTCCAACCTGTGCACCGAGATCACCCTCAACACCTCTGAGGACGAGATCGCGGTCTGCAACCTGGGTTCGATCAACTTGGCGCAGCACGTCATCGACGGCAAGCTGGATGGCGACAAGCTCAAGAAGTCGGTGCGTACCGCCGTGCGCATGCTCGATAACGTCATCGACATCAACTACTACGCCGTACCGCAGGCGCGTCGCTCCAACATGCGTCACCGCCCGGTCGGGCTCGGTATCATGGGCTTCCAGGATGCGCTCTACGCGCAGTCCATCGCCTATGCCTCCGAAGAAGCCGTGACCTTCGCCGACGAATCCATGGAACTCGTCAGCTATCACGCCATCGAAGCTTCCAGTGATCTGGCCGCCGAGCGTGGTCGTTACGAAAGCTTCGACGGTTCGCTGTGGAGCCAGGGCATCCTGCCGATCGATTCCATCGAGAAGCTCAAGACCGAGCGTGGCGCCGACTACATCGAGATGGACGAAAGCCAGACTCAGGACTGGGACTACATCCGCGAGAAGGTCCGCACCCAGGGCATGCGCAACTCCAACGTGATGGCGATCGCGCCGACCGCGACGATCTCCAACATCTGTGGCGTCTCGCAGTCCATCGAACCGACCTACCAGAACCTGTTCGTCAAATCGAACCTGTCTGGCGAGTTCACCGTGGTCAACGCCTACATGGTCAACGACCTCAAGGCGCGCGGCCTGTGGGACGAGGTCATGATCAACGACCTCAAGTACTACGACGGCAGCGTGCAGCCGATCGAGCGCATCCCGGAAGACCTCAAGGCGCTGTACGCCAACGCCTTCGAAGTCGAGCCGAAGTGGATCGTCGAAGCCGCCTCGCGTCGTCAGAAGTGGATCGATCAGGCCCAGTCCCTGAACCTGTACATCCAGGGCGTGTCCGGCAAGAAGCTGGACGTGACCTACCGCATGGCATGGTTCCGTGGCCTCAAGACCACCTATTACCTCCGTGCTCTGGGTGCGACCGCCGTGGAGAAATCCACCGTCGATCGCAGCAAGCACAACGCCGTCGGCAATGCACCGACTCCGGCACCGGCTCCCGCGCCGACCCCGGCACCGGAAGCCAAGCCGGAACCGCGCGGCATCGAAGACTTCCTGCAGGGCAAGAGCGGCCAGCGCGCCCCCTCCGCCAGCAACATCGATGAGTTGGGCTGTGAGGCCTGTCAGTAAGCGATTGCGCCAGACCCGAGTCCGCTGACGCTGACTCACCGCCTGCCAGGACACACCTTGCAGGCGGATTGCGGCAAATCCACAAGACCGAGCCCCGCTCGGTCTTGTGCCGCCACCAACAATCACTGCCTCCTGACATTCCCTCGAAACAAGCCCGGGCCTGACTCCCTGTGGGAGCCACGCCACTCGATGGCGCTCGCGTCGTAGAACGCACCGCCCCTGCCTTTTCGTCACGCTGACTGCCCGCGTGACCATCACCGAATACGAGGAACGCAACATGTTGAACTGGGACGATTTCCACGAAGACGAAGCCCCCGCTGCCGAGAAGCCGGCGACGGCCAAACCGGCGCCGCAGGCCGAAGCTCCCGCCGCTGCCCCGGCGACTGACGCTGTTGTCGCGAGCGAGAACAGCGAAGGCTACGCGATCAGCGATGCCGAGCGCATCGCCCGCGCCCAGCAGGCGCTGGACGATCTCGACGTGGCCAAGGGTCTGGAAGAACTGGAAATGGGTGCCCAGCGCATTCAGGTCGACGAGAAGCGCATGATCAATGCGCGCGCCGACGTCAACCAGCTGGTGCCCTTCAAGTACGACTGGGCATGGCAGAAGTACCTCGACGGCTCCGCGAACCACTGGATGCCGCAGGAAGTGAACATGAACGCGGACATCGCGTTGTGGAAGAGCCAGGACGGCCTGACCGAAGACGAGCGTCTGATCGTGATGCGCTCGCTGGGTTACTTCTCCACTGCCGACTCGCTGGTCGCCAACAACCTGGTGCTGGCCGTCTACAAGAACATCACCAACCCGGAGTGCCGCCAGTACCTGCTGCGTCAGGCCTTCGAAGAGGCGATCCACACCCACGCCTACCAGTACTGCATCGAGTCACTGGGCATGGACGAAGGCGAAGTCTTCAACATGTACCGTGAAGTGGACTCCGTGGCGCGCAAGTCCGCCTGGAGCCTCAAGCACACCCAGGCGCTGGCACGTGCCGACTTCCACACCGGTACACCGGAAGCGGACCAGGAATTCCTGCGCAACCTGATCGGCTTCTACGCCGTCACCGAAGGCATCTTCTTCTACTGCGGCTTCTCCCAGATCCTGTCCATGGGACGTCGCAACAAGATGACCGGCGTCGCCGAGCAGTTCCAGTACATCCTGCGTGACGAGTCCATGCACCTGAACTTCGGCATCGACGTGATCAACCAGATCAAGGTCGAGAACCCGCACCTGTGGACCGCCGAATTCCAGGACGAAGTCACCCAGATGATTCTGGAAGGCACCCAGCTCGAGATCGAATACGCGCGTGACACCATGCCGCGCGGCGTGCTGGGCATGAACGCGGCCATCATGGAGGAATACCTCCACTTCATCTGCAACCGTCGCCTCGCGCAGCTGGGCCTCAAGGAGCAGTTCCCGGGCGCCAAGAACCCGTTCCCGTGGATGTCCGAGATCATCGACCTGCGCAAGGAGAAGAACTTCTTCGAGACGCGCGTCACCGAATATCAGGTCGGCGGTGCCCTGAGCTGGGATTGATCGCTGATCACTCCCTCTCCCAGAGACAGGCACGCGACTGACGCCTGCCTCTGCTGTGCACCCCAACGGGCCATGTCATTGATATGGCCCGTTTTTGCGTCCAGCGCCCGCACAGGGTAGGCTTCGCGCCGTCCCGACTCTCCCCGGCTTCACGTGAAAGGAACGAACATGCAACTCGGTATCATCGGACTCGGCCGCATGGGCGGCAATATCGCTCGTCGCTTGATGCGCAATGGCCACGAAGTGGTCGCCCATGATCGTGACGCGGCAATCGCCCAGTCACTGGTCGCCGACGGTGCGACGCACGTCGATAGCCTCGTGGAACTGGTTCAGCAGCTCGAGGCGCCGCGCGCCGTCTGGGTCATGCTGCCGGCTGGCGAGATCACCGAGCAGACCATCGCCACGCTTGCCGAGCTGATGGAAGCCGGCGACACCATCATCGATGGCGGCAACACCTTCTACAAGGACGACATCCGCCGTGCCACGGCCCTCAAGCTGAAGGGCCTGAACTACGTCGATGTGGGTACTTCCGGCGGCGTGTGGGGCCTGGAGCGCGGCTACTGCATGATGATCGGCGCCGAGAAGGCCGTGTTCGAGCATCTCGAGCCGCTGTTCGATACCCTCGCCCCGGGCTATGGCGATCTCGAGCGCACCAAGGGCCGCAACGCCCCGGATGAGCGCGCCGAGCGCGGCTACATCCACGCCGGCCCGGTCGGCGCCGGTCACTACGTGAAGATGGTCCACAACGGCATCGAGTACGGCCTGATGCAGGCTTATGCCGAGGGCTTCGAACTGATGCAGAGCAAGGGCTCCGACGCCCTGCCGGAAGATCAGCGCTTCGACCTCAATCTGGCCGATATCGCCGAGGTGTGGCGTCGTGGCAGCGTGGTGTCTTCCTGGCTGCTTGACCTGACCGCCCAGGCCCTGGCCGGTGACGAGCGTTTGGACCACTACAGCGGTGCCGTCTCCGACAGTGGCGAAGGCCGCTGGACCGTCGATGCCGCCGTCGAACAGGGTGTCGCGGTGCCGGTGCTGGCCAATGCGCTGTTCTCGCGCTTCAGCTCGCGCAAGGAAAACACCTACGCCAACCGCCTGCTGTCGGCGATGCGCTTCGGCTTCGGTGGCCATGTCGAGCCGCCCAG
>NZ_CFDJES010000051.1:12407-19002 GCF_983723665.1 Cobetia sp.
CGCCGCCAGCGCCATCCACCGGCGTCAGCGTCATCTGCTGACCGCGCATGTTGATATCGAACTCCCCCAGGAAACTCATTCCCAGCAGCACCACCTCATCGTGCATGCCCGGCACGATGGCCCCGCGCACCTCGCGCTGGCTGAGTCCCGCCAGACTGACGGTATCCAGTGTGGTCAGGGCACCGTGACTGACGCCATTGGCGGTGGTGAAGCGCGCATCCCGCCCGCGTGGCAACTGCAGGCGCTCGGCCAGCGCTTCGGACACCGAGACATAGGTGGCGCCGGTATCGAGCAGGAAGGTCACCGGCTGATCATTGATCGTACCGGGGGCCACGAAGTGCCCTGAGCGATTGCGCGACAGCATCAGTGGCTCGCCAGATGACAGCGACTGGCCAGCCAGCGAGGCATTGGGCCGGGTGCGCTCATCAAGCTGGCCCTGAAACCACCACACCAGCATGGCGAGAATCAGCGCCCAGCACAGCACCAGCATGCCGACACCATAACGGCGCGTCGCGCCGCCGGCCCCGCCCCCTGAATCACTCATGCACCACCACCCCGCAACAGCAGACGCAGGCCGACGGCGCACAGTGCGAAGCCGAGAATCAACGGCACCCCGATCAGCCAGCCGCGCGTCCCCGGCAGGCTGGCCTCATGCGGGGCATCGAGGCGATAGACCAGCGCCACGCTCTCCCCCACGGCGGGTGTCGGCGAGGGCACCGCCAGCGGCGAGATGATCTCGTGCCAGCCATCACGCTGATCCTGATAGCGCACCACGGGCGCATACTGGATCGACTCGATATTGAAGCGCCCGCCCGGCGGCAGCCCCGCCATCGCCAGGGCCTCATCCTCGCTGAGTTTGCCACCCTTGGGCAGATGGATCGGGCCACGCCCTTCGACGTGCAGCGTGCGGTCGTGGTTGATGACCTCGCCCATCACCTGTGCGCTGTTGCGGGCGAAGGACTGCGCCTGCTGCCAGCGATAGCCGCCGAGCAGCAGCAAGGCGATGCCGATGATGATCAGTCCCCAGGTCAACGCCATGCGATGCCTCCTTGTGGTCGGCGCCATCATGCACGACGCGGTGTCGAGGTGCGGGCCTGGACGTCGTCACTCACATCATGAGCAACGCCCTGCTCGTGTCCACCGGCCGCTTCCAGCCTCTCGCTCAGCGCATCGAACTGGCGCCAGCGCGCATGCGCCAGCGGCGTGACACCTTCGGCGTCCGCCAGATTGACGTCGGCACCGTGGGCCAGCAGCTGCTCGACGACCCGTTGATAGTCAACGCCGCCATCCCCCAGCAACACGGCCTCGATCAGTGCCGTCCAGCCGAGCGTATTCTGGTGATTGACGTCGACATCGGTCTCCTCGAGCAGCTGACGACAGATATCGGCATGACCACGCTCACTGGCCGACATCAGCGCAGTGGAAGAGAAGCGATTGAGCACCGTCGCCGAGGCGCCATGCGCCAGCAGCCGGCTCAGGCAGCGGCCATAGCCGAGCGCGGCCGCGGCCAGCAGGGGCGTGTCGTGCAGGGCATCGGTCTGCTCGCAATCGGCGCCGGCGGCCAGCAGGGCCTCCACCGCCTCCGGCTGATTGGCCTGCACCGCGACCAGCAATGGCGAGCGCCCACGATAATCCACGTCATTGACTCGCTCGTGCGCATCGGGAGCGGCCAATGCCTGTGCCAGGCCCTCCAGATCGCCATGCTGAGCACACATTGTCATGTCCTTCATCACCACCTCCTGACGCCCGGCAACGGATGCTTACTCTATGACAGCCTATGCGATCCTGAGCGTGACCGTTAGCCCCGCCAGCGTTCAATCGGCGCCTTGAGCATCGTCGATCAGGCATGGCGTGGTGAATGACAGGCAAAAAAAAGCGCTCCCGAAGGAGCGCCAGTTCGTCATCACCGCAGGGCGCGGCAGACGAGACTCAGAAACGAAGCCCGTCCGGCTGCCAGCCGGACACCGTCAGAATACGGTGTCGTCCTGGCCGCGCCCAATCATCTCTCGGGATGGCTGTGATAGCGCTGAGCTATCAAGACAAGACCGCCGATAAACGAGGCGGCGCCCTGTCACTCCTTCGGCTGCGCCCCGACCAGCGGGGAGCTCGGCAGCCAGACGCGTGCCGCCAGGCCGCCCAGACTGGAGCGCTCCAGTGCCAGCTCGCCCCCGTAGAGCGCCATCAGATCATCGACGATCGCCAGCCCCAGACCGGAACCGGAGCGCCCTTCATCAAGACGCGCCCCACGCCCCAGCGCGGCAGCGCCCTCTTCTTCATTCATGCCGGGGCCATCGTCCTCGATGATCAACAGCACGCCGCCATCGCGGGTCTCGCTGCTGACGCGCACCTGCTGCCGAGCCCACTGCAAGGCGTTCTCGAGCAGGTTGCCGACCATTTCCTGCAGATCCTGCGGGTCGACCCGCACGCTGGCGTCGTCCTCCAGCGCCAGACTGAGCGTGATGCCACGCCGACTCGCCAAGCGCCCGAGCCCCTCGAAGACCGGCCCCGCCGCCTCACGCAGGCTGATGCGCCCGCTGAGATGCGCGCCACCGGCGGCACTGGCACGCGCCAGGTGGTGACGCACGGCTTCATCGATGCGTTTGAGCTCGGCGTCGATCCGCGCACGGTCCTCGCCGTCGAAGCGCTCGGACTGCGCCTTGAGCACGCTGACCGGCGTCTTGAGGGCATGCGCCAGATTGCCGGCCGCCGCACGACCGCGCTCGATCAAGCGCTGATCACGCTCGAGCACGGCATTGATGGCGCGGGTCAGCTCGGTCAGCTCCGGCGGCAGACGGGTCTCTTCCAGCCGCTCCGCCTCGCCATCGGCGACCTTCTTGAGGCGAGCCCGCAGACGCCGCAGAGGCGCCAGCCCCCAGCTGATCTGCGCGGCAGAGCCGCACACCAAAAGCGATGCCAAGGCCACCAGCGCACCCGCCAGCAGCCACTCGAAGCGCGCGACCTCGGCGTCGACCTCGCTACGGCTGGCCGCCACCATCACGTGCAGCGGCTGGTTGCGGCCGGGCAGGCGGATATCGCGCTCGAGGGAGCGCAGCACCTGATGGCGCGGGCCCTTGAGGTCACGGCTGATGATGACGCCCTTGTCCATGTCTTCCAGCGGCGGCAGGCGTTGGTCCCACAGCGAGCGCGACGTCAGCACATTGCCGTTGCGATCGGAAATCTGCCAGTACCAGCCCGAATAGGCCTGATCGAAGCGCGGGTCGCCCAGCGAGCGTGTCAGGCCGGGGCGGCCCTTCTCGCGGTCGAACTGGATGGCGGCGATCAGTACCTTCGACAGCGACAGCAGGCGCTGGTCGAAGGCGGTAGTCACGGCGTCACGGAAGCTCCAGGCCAGACCGAGCCCGGTCAGCGGCATGACGATCAAGGCAATGACCAGCGAGCCGCCCAGCAAGCGGCGGCCGACGGACAGTGGCTTCATGCGTCGCTGCCATCCGCCGGCGTCTGTGTCTCGGCGTCCGGATCACGCAGACGATAGCCACGCCCGCGCAGCGTCTCGATGCGCTCGGCACCCAACTTGCGGCGCAGACGGCTGATCTGCACATCGATGACGTTGGAATCGGGTTCGTGGTCGCGGTCATAGACATGCTCGACCAGTTCAGAACGGCTGACCACGCCGGGCACGGCGTGCATCAGGTGCATCAGCAGGCGCGTTTCCTGAGCGGTCAGCGACACGGGGCGCCCCGCCAGACTGACGGTACCGCCGTGGGTGTCGCAGGCCAGATCACCCAGCTTGAGCACGGGGTGGGCATGGCCGCGTGAGCGCCGTACCAGGGCGCGCAGACGGAAGATGACCTCGGCGGTCTCGAAGGGCTTGGTGACGTAATCATCGGCGCCGGCAGAGAAGCCGGCGGCCTTGTCAGACCAGCGCTCGCGCGCGGTCAGCACCAGCACCGGCACCTCGATGCCGGCTTCCCGCCACTGGGCCAGCCAGCGCGTGCCATCACCGTCCGGCAGGCCGAGATCCAGCACTACGGCATCGTAGCTCTCGGTCTGGATCAAAAAGTCGGCATCTCCCCCGGTGGTGGCATGCTCGACCAGTACATCGGCTTCCCCCAGGCGCGCCATCAGCGCTTCAGCCAACGGCATGTCATCTTCAACCAGCAATATCTTCATCGATTCTCGGGCTCCTGACGCAAGCGGCGTTCTACCGGTGGCGCAATGGACAATGGCACTAGCATACCGTTCCTCAGGGCCGCCAGGCACCCTCGGCGCCCTTGTCACGGCCTGCGCTGGCACTGCCTGCCTCGCCTTACTGACTCTCGACCTCGGCATTGGCGCCGTCAGTCACCAGTGGCGTGTCGTCCGTCTCGGGCAGGGGCCTGGTCAGGGGCTTGGTCAGAGGCTCAGACAAGGAACCGCTGCCAGCGCGACGCATGGCATCCAGATTGACGCCGCGCACCTCACGCAGACTGCCATCCGAGGCGCGCACGGTGAATCTGGCCATCTGGCCCTGCGGCCCGAGCATCTCGACCTCATAGATCAGCTCGCCATGCGTCTCTTCGAGTTCCACCTCGACTACCTGACCCAGCCAGTCGCGCTCGAGGCTATCGAGCAGCTCGGACAACGAGATGACACGTCCGGCGGCGACTTCGTCGTGCAGGCTGCGCCAGCGCTCGCTGTCACACAGCGCATGCGGCGGCAGTGCCAGCGCACCGACCAGCAGGCTCCCGAGCCCGAGGCACAGCCAGACATAGCGTTGCCGCCATTGACTGCCACGCGCTGCACGGGCGTCTGGCTGAGCCTTGTGGGGAGTCTGCATGAAGAGGAACCTCGTGAATGACGGCGGGGCTGGTGTGCGCCCAAGGCGGGCGCTTGCGCGTGGCGCTCAATCTAGCAACGGAATGTGCAATCAAACCTGCGTTGGAACAACGCGGACCAACGCGAGAGCAACCACTGACCCTGTGATGCAGAGACTGACAGGAGGCAATGAACCTCAGATGAATTCACGTCTCAGCGTCGCGCAAGGTCGCCTGGCCCACAGTGAGCGCCATGCCCAGCCATCCTTGAGGAGGGTGTCATGTCCCCATCAGCCGCGTCCCGTATTGCTCCCGCTCGTGAATCAGACTCCGCATCCCGACAGCCGCCGTCCTCGGCCGCAGGCGCCGCCCCGTCGCGCTTCTCGCTCGCCAGCCGCGCAGTCCAGCACTGGCGACACGGCCTGGGCGTCAGCGCACTCGGCCTGATGCTGGGTTCGGCTCCCGCCTATGCCAACGGCATCGAGGACCTGCCGGTGCGCCATCAGCTGTCGGCGGCAGAACTCTCGACCGCAGGGCTCTCTGCAAATGGGCCCTCGACCAGCGAGCACTCAGATGACGGCAAGGCGCACGCCACGCTCGGCGATGATGCCGGGGGTAGCACGCTGGACACGGCCGCCTCCCGCACAGCCGGAAAGCCGCCGACAGATATCTCTGACGCCGCATCTACTCAAGGGCTCGCGCCAGAGCTGCTCACGCAGATGATGATCCACGCCAGTCGCAAGGGCATGATGGAATTCAGTAAGATGGATATCCGCGACGATCATGTTCAGTTCACGGGCTGGGGGCATAATGGGTGGCAGATGGAACTGGCCATCAATCTCGCCGATGGAGAATTCATCAGCGAAGCGCTGCGCCAGAGTGATTCCGCGCCCGGCGACAAGGCCATCGATGGCGACAGCATGCGCCAGACCTTGAATTTTGCCGCTGTCGACGGCATCAAGAGTGTACAGAGCGTCGAAGTCGCTGCGCACGCCATTCAGATTCACGGGCGCGATGCGCAAGGCAGGCCGCAACGGATGACATTGAACATGCCGCTGCCGGGCAATGCTTTCAACCTCGCCGCCAGCGTGTCCATGAATCCGGATTATCGGCCGTGAACTGATCGACCCGCTTGTCCAGCCGCCGTGCCTTGAAGTGGTTCAGGGACTGAACCCGACATCCAGCGCTGGATCAACGCCGAAGTCGCTTGACGGCAACGATGCCAACTTCGATGCTGAACGAGTCAACCGGCCGCCCGATGCCATCAAGCGCCTCATGCAAAAGTGCGTCGCATCGAGCCCCACTTACCCATCCCCCGGCCCAGAGCACGAATGCCCATTGCGCCGGGAGGGCAATACCCCTGTTTCCTGACCCGATATCCCCGACCACCCACTTTCACCTATCGGGTCATCCTCGCCCGGCCTGACGGCCCGGCTCTATCGTGGAGAAGACACATGCAAGGCCAACAGCACAACACTCTGTGGAACCAGGCTCGCCAATGGCAGGCCAATGCAGGCAACCAACGCCCCTCCAATGGCCTGTCCGGCCTCAAGCTGGTCGCCGCCTGGCTGATCGGTGGCGTGGTCATGATCTTCAGCCTGTTCGCGGCGCTGGTGATGATGGTACTCGGCATCATCATGCTGCCCTTCATCCGCCGTCGCATGAAAAAGCGCATGAGCGAGATGCAGCAGCGCATGCAGGAGGCCCAGGACAAGGCCAGTGGCCGCCAGAACTACTCGCGTGATGCCACGCGTGAAGACGGCAGCAGCACCGAGACGCTGGACGGTGAGTATCAGGTCAAGGAATAAGCCCTGACGCCAGAGACCGCTGAGCGTCTCACA
>NZ_CFDJES010000051.1:19102-21351 GCF_983723665.1 Cobetia sp.
GGGAAGCGATGACCACCGGCTTCCAGCGCCCACTGCTCATGATGGGCTTCGTCGATTTCCATCTGGCGCAACACGGCACGTGAGCGCTGATCACCCTCGGGCAGCGTCTGCTGGTGCTTCGACAGGTGCTCGCCGACCAGTTCTTCGGTCGCGGCCACGAACCCGAGGCTGACCTTGTCGTTGATGGCACCCGCTGCTGCACCGAGGGCGAAGCTCGTCATGTAGAACAGCGGATTGAGCAGGCTGGTATTGGCATCCAGCTCGACGAGTCGTGCATCGCACCAGGCCAGGTGGTCGATCTCTTCCTGGGCGGCCAGCTCCATCTGCGTGCGCGTTTCGGGCAGACGCGCCGTGAAGCCCTGACCCTGATAGAGCGCCTGGGCACACACCTCGCCGGTGTGATTGATGCGCATCAGGCCAGCGGCGTGCTGACGCTCTTCGTCGCTGATCGCTTCGTCATGGATGTCGCCCGCCGGAGAGGGACGCGACGGCTGGGCGGCATGTGGCACCAGGGTACGCAGTACGGTGTCGAACTGATGGATCAACTGATCGGCGCGGCTGTGATGACGTTGCGCCGAAATGGCATCGGAATGCGGCATGGGAAGACTCCTGCACGGCGTGAGCAATGAGGCCATCTTACGCAAGCCAGCCCGCGACGGTAAGGGGCAGAGTGTCGCCGGGCGAGGCCTGACCGGCTCCCTTGCGCCGTGGCTTCCCCAATGAAAAACCGGCAATGCCGTTTTCACGACATTGCCGGTATGCGCCTGTGTGCCGCGCGCTTGTTATCGCTAGCCGCTACCTGCCCGCGAACCGCCGGTACAGGCGCCTGCTCTATGCCGGCTCAGCCAGCCGGCCATGTGAAGCGGCGACCACCCATCAGGTGCATATGAATATGATAGACCGTCTGGCCGCCATCTTCATTGCAGTTCATCACCACGCGATAACCGCCCTCGGCAAAACCGTAGTCCTTCGCCAGTCTGGCGGCGGTGTACTGCAGGCGCCCTACCGTGGCCAGCTGATGCTCCTCGATATCGTTGAGCGTGGCGATGTGCTGCTTGGGGATGATCAACACATGGGTCGGTGCCTGCGGATTGATGTCATTGAAGGCCAGCACCTCATCATCCTCATAGACGATATCGGCGGGAATCTCGCGATTGATGATCTTGCAGAACAGACAGTCCATGACATCTTCTCCCTTGAAGTGGGGCCGCCCACGGCAGCGTGGCCTGCCAGCGTAGCGCCAGCCGGACAACAGGCCAAGGGCAGACGCAGGAAAACGCGGGCCAGTTGGCGGACAGGTCAATGTCGCCTTTAGGGAAACAGACTGATGCACCGCTGCCAGTGGGCGAATGAGGAAAACAGTAGGATAATCATTGTTATCCCGCTAACGAGAAGCCGCCCGTCATGCCCGTGTTCACTCGCCAAGATTCCTCCCTGCGCAAGGCCAACCACGAACTGGAGGCCGGCCTTGGCGCTCACGGCGAGACACGACCGGCCACTGTCGGCGCCCCCGCCGTTGATCGCGCTGGGCCTACGCGCGCCGAGAAGGCGCGGGCGGCACTGCGTGCCGCGCCCAGGGTCGCGCGTGTTGACGGCGAGCAGGCCCCGGGCGAGTTCCTGCAGCGTGCCAGGGGCTTTCTCAAGGCCGAGGTCTATATCACGCACCTCAATGGCCAGCCGGTAGTCTGCAAGGATTACCGCCGCTATGCCGGCACGCCGGCGGCATTGGTGGCACGCTGGCTGGTACGCCACGAGCTGAAGATGCTCGAGCGTCTGGGCGACTGGACACACGCCCCCCGCGCCGTGGCGCGCCTGTCACCGCTGTCGCTGGCGATGGAGTACATTCCCGGGCCGTTGCTGAGTGATGCCGCCCTGGATGAGGTGACGGATGCCCGCCTCAGTCAGCAGCTGATTCTCATCGTGCAGCAACTCCATCAGCGCCAGATGGCCCACAACGACATCCGTGGCTCCAACGTCGTGCTGCGCGATGGCGTGCCGGTCCTGATCGACTTCACCTCTGCCGTCCGCCTGCCGCGCCTGCCGGGCACAGCCTCCCTCGCGCGCATGATGCGCCGCTTCGATCTGCGTCACTCGCTGAAGCTCAAGCAACGCACTCTCGGCCTGCCGCTGAGCACCCGCGAGGCACGCCTGCTGATCCGCAGTGGCCGCCTGAATCGCACCCTGCGCGTCTGGAAGAAAGGCATCCTGCCACGCCTCAAGGGCCGCAAGCACTGAGCCAGCCCGAGCCC
>NZ_CFDJES010000052.1:0-7269 GCF_983723665.1 Cobetia sp.
CCGGCGCGCGCATCGACCATGAACAGCACGATGTCGGCTTCGTCGATGGCGGCCAGTGACTGGCCGGCCATCATCAGGTCGATGCCTTCCTCGTCACCGCTGATGCCGCCGGTGTCGATGACGGTGTAGGGCTTGCCGCCGACCTTGCCGGTGCCGTACTTGCGGTCACGGGTCAGGCCGGGGAAATCGGCGACCAGAGCATCACGGGTCTTGGTGAGGCGATTGAATAGCGTCGACTTGCCGACATTCGGGCGGCCGACCAGGGCGATCACGGGGTTCATGGAATCTCACAGCATTCGCAGGGATAGCATCGATGCCGGCCCCGTACGGTCTGCTTCGAACCATGATGGCTGGAAAGCACCTTGTGCAGGCAGGGCGATAGCGATGATATCGGACTTGGGGCACTGGATGACGACGCAGGCGTCGCATGCATCCAGTATGGTCCGCCGACAGGGGGTTAGCACTGTCGGCGGAAAGATCTCGTGGCTGAATCAATGGCTGCGTCGTGCGGCAGGCCTGATCAGCGGGGGCAGCATTCTAGCATTGACAGGGAGTTGCTACCAATGGCGTATCAAGACAACGGCAGCCAGGTGGCTGCCGTTGTCTTGATGAGGGCTGAACGAGGGCTGAACGAGGCGCATGTCAGATTGCGGGGCAGGCTGACGTGTGCGCTCGATCAATGGCTTACGGCGCTTCGAGATCCAGCGCCGTCAGCTCGCCATCGTTGGTGTAGACGTAGATGCGCTTGCCTTCGGTCAGCGGGGTGATGCTGATGCCATCGCCCCCCACGTCATAGCGGCCGGCCATCTCGCCGCTCTGGGCGTCGATCAGGTGCACATAGCCTTCGTAGTCACCGACCACCAGCTTGCCATCGACGAAGGCCGGAGAGGTCAGCCAGCGGCCTTCCAGGTCTTCGGACTTCCACAGCACGTTGCCCGTGTTGGCATCCATCGCCAGCACATGGCTGGCATTGTCGATGCTGAACAGGTAATCGCCGACCACGATGGGCGTCAGATAGCTGGAGGACGGCTTGTCCCACAGCGGCTCGCCGTTGCGGGCGTCCAGCGCGATCAGACGACCGTTGTAGCTGGTGACGAACAGGCGACCATCCTGGGTCAGCACCGGCTGGCCATCGAGATCGACCAGCTGGTCCACCTCGGTACGCCCGGCCGGCACGGCGACGCGCAGGTCCCACAGTTCCTGACCTGAGCGGTTGTCGAGCGTGACCAGCTTGCCGTTGGCGAAGCCCGCGAAGGTGACCGGCTGGATGACGCGCGGCGCGCCGGTGCCACGCAGCGTCAGGGCCGGAATCGTGGCCGAGTAGGCCCACTGCTCTTCGCCGGTGAAGCGATCAAGCGCGGTCACGGTGCCATCGACGCTCTGCACCACGACCAGCTCGTCGTTGTACTGCGGCGCGGCCAGCACTTCACTGGAGACACGCGTGCTCCATTCGATGCTGCCATCTTCCTGGCTGACGGCACTGACCTTGCCATCGCGCGTACCGACGTACAGGCGAGAGGCATCGGCATTCAGTGCGCTGGTGATGCCAGCCGGCAGCCGTGTCTGCCAGATGTCGTCGCCACTATCGGCAGCGAGGGCTTCCAGCTCACCGCCTTCGGCACCGACGAACAGCTTGTCGTTGGCGAAGATCGGTGACAGCGGATAGTGGGCACGGCCAAGGCCATTGCCGACCGATTCGCCCCAGACGGAATCCAGCGCGACCTGGCGATCGAAATCGACCAGCTCCTTGGGCGCATATTCCGGTTGGGCACTGCTGGCGCAACCGGCCAGCAGACTCACGGCCAGCAGCGAGGCCGGTACGCTCAGACGACGAGTGACGCTCATGAAGAAGACTCCGCAGCCAGATCGGCGAGTTTCAGGTCGAGACCGTAGACCGGCTGACCACTTTCCTGCGACAGGGTGCTGGCCTGCTGATAGGCGGCGATGGCCTCATCACGCTTGTCCTGTGCGGCCAGGGCATCGCCACGCACCGCAGCCGCCTGCGCTGCCAGCGGCGCCGGCGGGCTCTTGAGCAGGGCGAGTGCCGCGTCGTTGTCGCCGCGCTCGACATTGATGCGCGCCAGACGCAGGCTGGCCAGCCCCTGCAGGTAGCTGTCATCGCTGTTGTCGATCACGCTCTGCAGCGCCGTGGCGGCTGCATCGAGATCGTTGGCCTTGACCGACATGCTGGCATCCAGCAGGTGCGCCATCTGGGTGTAGAGGCTGTCGCCGTGCTTGCTTTCCAGTTCGCCGATCAGCGTACGCGCCTGCTTGACGCCGGCGTCTTCCAGCTTGGGCTGGCTGACGAGGCTGATCAGTTGCTGGTAACGCACGGAGGCCGCTTCGGACTGGCTGGCTTCATAGTTCTGCCAGGCCTTGAAGGCAAAGACACCGGCGCCGGCCAGTACGACACCGGCAATCAGTGACTTGCCGTTCTCGCTCCACCAACGCTTGATGGCTTCAAGCTGTTCTTCTTCGCTTCTGAGCTCTTCCGCCACGGGCGGTCTCCTTGACCTGGCCGGCATGCCGGCACTTGCATTCGTGAGGCGGAGAGCTGGCTCTCCGCCCGATATTCATTGGCAGTCTCAGGCGCCGAAGACGCTGTCGAGACGTTCGCCCAGCGCACGCTGGTTCAGTGTTTCCTGGTCGCGTTCCTCGCGCAGGAACTTGAGCGCCACCGTGCCTTCGATGACTTCATTCTCACCGAGAATCAGCGCGATGCGTGCACCGCTCTTGTCGGCCTTCTTCATCTGGCTCTTGAAGCTGCCGCCACCGCAATGCAGCACCAGACGCAGATTGGGCAGGGCGGTGCGCAGCTCTTCGGCCAGACGCATGGCTTCGCCTTCGGCCTGCTCGCCCATCGACATCAGATAGACATCGACGGTCTCGCGGACGTCCTGCGGTACCAGTTCCAGTGTCTCGAGCAACAGGATGAGGCGCTCGACGCCCATCGCGAAGCCGACCGCCGGTACCGGCTTGCCGCCCAGCTGTTCGAACAGGCTGTCGTAGCGGCCGCCGGCACACACGGTGCCCTGGCTGCCCAGCGCGGTGGTGGTCCATTCGAACACACTGCGCGAGTAGTAATCGAGGCCACGCACCAGGCGCGGGTTGATGACGTACTCGATGCCGGCGGCGTCGAGACGTGCCTTGAGGCCCTCGAAGTGTACGCGGGATTCTTCATCCAGGTGATCCCCCAGGCGCGGCGCGGCGTCGACGACGGCGGCCATGTCCGGGTTCTTGGTGTCGAGGATGCGCAGCGGGTTGCTGTGCAGACGACGCTTGGAGTCTTCGTCGAGGACATCCAGGTGCTGTTCGAAGTATTCGACCAGCAGGTCACGATAGGCGGCACGCGCTTCGAGGCTACCCAACGAGTTGAGCTCGAGCGTGACGTGCTCCAGCAGGCCCAGCTGGCGCCACAGACGTGCGGAGATCAGGATCATCTCGGCATCGATGTCAGGACCTTCCATGCCGTAGGCTTCGACGCCCACCTGATGGAACTGACGATAACGGCCCTTCTGCGGGCGCTCGTGGCGGAACATCGGGCCGGTGTACCACAGACGCTGGATCTGGTTGTGGACCAGGCCATTCTCCATCGCCATGCGCACGCAGCTGGCGGTACCTTCCGGACGCAGGGTCAGGCTGTCGCCGTTACGGTCGTCGAAGGTGTACATCTCCTTCTCGACGATGTCGGTGACTTCGCCGATGGAGCGCTTGAACAGTGCGGTCTGCTCGACGATGGGGGTGCGGATCTCGCGATAGCCGTACTGGCCCATCAGCGCTTCCACCTGGTGCTCGAAGTATTGCCATACCGGTGACTGGTCCGGCAGCAGGTCGTTCATGCCACGAATGGCCTGGATCTTGGTACTCAACGTTCTCTCCTGAATCCTTGCGCGTCTCCCCACGGCGCTCGCATGAGGTCATGCAGGCGGGTGGGGAGACGAAGGCGCGTCAATCACGACGCGCAAGCCAGCTGAGACAAGCTCAGCTCTGGCGGATGATAGTGTCGGCCTCACGGGCCTCTTTTTCCGCGACCTTGTCACGGATGAGTCGCTCAAGATCGTCAACCAGGGTGTCATTGGTCAACTTGCTGGCCGGCTTGCCGTCCAGGTAGACCAGGTTGGCGGGGCTGCCGCCGGTCAGACCGACATCGGTCTCCTTGGCTTCGCCGGGGCCATTGACGACACAGCCGATGACCGAGACGTTCAGCGGCGTCATCACGTCTTCAAGACGTGTCTCCAGCTCGTTCATGGTCTTGATGACGTCGAAATTCTGACGCGAGCAGCTGGGGCAGGCAATGAAGTTGATGCCCTTGGCGCGCAGCTTGAGGCTCTTGAGCATGTCGAAGCCGACCTTGATCTCCTCGACCGGGTCCGCTGCCAGCGACACGCGGATGGTGTCACCGATGCCGTCCATCAGCAGCATGCCCAGGCCGATGGAAGACTTGACGGTGCCAGAGCGCAGGCCGCCCGCTTCGGTGATGCCCAGGTGCAGCGGCTGTTCGATACGCGCTGCCAGGTCACGATAGGCGGCGACGGCCATGAACACGTCGCTGGCCTTGACGCTGACCTTGAAGTCCTGGAAATCGAGGCGATCCAGATGGTCGATGTGGCGCATGGCAGATTCGACCAGCGCCGCCGGCGTCGGTTCGCCGTATTTCTTCTGCAGGTCCTTTTCCAGCGAGCCTGCGTTGACGCCGATGCGGATCGGGATGCCGTTGTCGCGTGCGGCGCTGACCACGGCACGCACGCGGTCTTCACGACCGATGTTGCCCGGGTTGATGCGCAGGCAGTCGACGCCAAGTTCCGCCACACGCAGGGCGATCTTGTAATCGAAGTGGATGTCGGCGACCAGCGGAATGTTGCTCTGCTGCTTGATGCGACCGAAGGCTTCGGCGGCATCCATGTCCGGCACGCTGACACGCACGATATCGGCACCGGCATCCTCGAGGCGCTTGATCTGCGCGACGGTGGCGGCGACATCGTTGGTATCGGTGTTGGTCATGCTCTGCACGGAAATCGGTGCATCGCCGCCGACGGCCACATTGCCGACATGAATCTTGCGCGAGACGCGGCGCTTGATGGGGGAGTGACTATGCATGGGATTCCGGATCATTCACCGAGGGTAAGTTTGGCGACACTGCCGCGCGTGACGCGCGTGAGGTCGACCGCTTCATTCATGTAACGCAATTCGACGCCAGAGGCATTGCCGATGGTCAGCGTGAAGGGCGGCTTGCCTTCCAGCGTCGTGCTGGTGCCGGCCTCGTTGTTGCCGCGCAGCAGGCGCTTGCCATCGGCATCACGAATGTCGGTCCAGGAATTGATGTTGAACGTCAATTCGAGCTTGCGCGGGTCTGCCGCCGGCGCAGCTTCTTCTGCTGCGCTCTCTTGTGTGGTGTCGGCACTGGCATCGGCGACAGCATTCACGTCAGTGGCAGCGGCGCTATCCGTGGCAGCGCCAGACGCTGATGTGCCAGTCTCTGCAGCGCCCGGCGTGGCTGCGGTTGCGCCTGTATCGAGCGCGTCAGCACTCTGCGCTGTCGTCTCGGAAGATGCTCCTGTCTCGACGGCAGACGCATCACCGGTGGCAGTGGAGAACGGCGCCGCTTCACTGGCAGAGGACTGCGAGAGCGAAAGCTCGATGGAGCCATCGGCGTTCACGACCGGTGCGGCGTTGTCCGCATCGCTGCCACCTTCGAGGGCGGAGGTTTCCGCCGGCGAGGTGCGGCCATAGTCGCCACTCTGCCACCACACGTAGCTGAGACCGATCAGACCGGCGATGACCAGCAGGCTGACGAGGCGGAACAGATACTTGCCCATCTTGCCCGGCGGGCGCACCGACGGCGTGGAACTGGGGGTGTAGCGCTCGGCTTCGGTGGTGCCGAACTGGGCATTGTACTGCCCGACGATCGCCTTCTCGTCCATGCCCAGCAGGCGGGCATAGGCACGCAGATAGCCGCGACGGTACGCGGCGATGGGAATCTGGTCGTAGTGGTCGCGTTCCAGGTCATCGACCAGGCTGGGGCGCAGGTTGAGCTGTGTCGCCACCTCATCACGCGACAACCCCTGATGCTCGCGCTCCAGCTTGAGGCGCGTGCCAGGTAGTGCATCACTGGCGTGCTGATCAGGGGCGGGTTGATGTTCGCTCATGGCGCATCCTTGTAAGGAAAAACTGTCTACCGAACGCACATCCGGGCGCTCTTCCGGTACTGCGGGAACTGCTCCTGACACTGATGCTGGAGCATGCTGACTGATGCTGTCGCGCGATTGGCCGGGTGCTGCACGACTCGTCGATCATCATGCGAGTGAGCAGCGTGAAAAGCGATGACCTCCCATGCCAATCGACGCGCACGAACACACGTTCGTCCGCGTCGGCACTATACCAAGCCCGCGCCGAGATTTTCACCGGCATTTCGGTCTTCTCGGTCCTGCTTGCAGCGACCCCGCCCGTGAGGTGGCGCCATCAGCGGCGTCGTTGCGCCTCGCTCAGGGAGTGCGAATCACCGCGCGACCGGATTCCCGTGTCATGACCTGCTCCAGCTGGCGGCTGTAGAGATCTGCCAGACGGCTGTCGCCGCGAGCCGTGGCCACATCGACGGCCAGGGCGAGACTGTCGCTATCGGTGCCTGCCAGACGGAAGTAGCGGCTCAGTGCCGACTGGGCGGCGTCATTGTCGCCGGCGTCATGCGACATGCGTGCCACCGCCAACCAGGCCTCTGACTCACGCGGGTTGATCTTGACGGCGCGCTCGAAACTCTTCGCGGCCTCGCTGGTCTTGCCCAGCTGCAACTGACAGCGCCCCAGATTGGTATAGAGCTGGCCACGATTGTCGTAGGTCAGGTCTTCCGCCGCGATCTCGAGTTGCCGACAGGCCTCGACGTATTCACCGCGAGAGTAGAGAAAGGCCGCGTAGTTGTTGCGCGCACGGGTAAAGGACGGATCGCTGGAAATGGCCTGATTGAAATAGTCATCGGCGAGCACGTTCTCACCCTGGCGCTGATAGATCATCGCCAGCCCGGCCTTGGCCTCGGCATTGCTGCTCTGCAGCTTGAGTGCCTTCTGGAAGGCGCTGTCGGCGCGTTGCAGCTGATTACGACTCAGATAGGCCTCTCCGAGTTCCACGTAGGCGTTCGAAGCCTTGTTGTCATCCGGTGGGGCGTAGGGGTCGTTGGTTTCCACGCGTGTCGCGCAGCCTGCGAGGGTCAGGCCGGCAAATCCGAGGCACAGCAGCAGGGCTCTGGTGCGGCGAGTGATGCCGCGAGCAGCGGTGCGG
>NZ_CFDJES010000052.1:7369-9670 GCF_983723665.1 Cobetia sp.
ATGGGCGACAGGGTCATGCTCATTGGTGCGATGACGGGGCAGACGACTCGGCATGCAATCCTCGCGTGAATGAAGGCTCATGATGTGCCTGCGGGCGAGGGTCGCGGCAGGCAACAAAAGCGCCCCCATCAAAGCGCCGCACCTGCCACAAGTCAAGGTGGCAGGGCGGCGCATGGCTATGGCGATAGCGTCAGGTCAGGGCTGGCAGCCGCTCAGTCGGCGTCGAGCTGGATGGCGTTGATGTAACGCTCGGCGCGACGGGTGCGGTCCTTGACCTGACCGACCAGCTGACCACAGGCGGCGTCGATGTCATCGCCACGTGTCGCGCGCACCGGTGCGGTGTAGCCCAGCTCATAGAGACGCTGCTGGAAGCGCATCACCTGGTTGCGTGACGGCTTCTCGTAACCGGAATGCGGGAACGGGTTGAACGGGATCAGGTTGATCTTGCACGGCAGCTCGTCGAGCAGCGCGGCCAGTTCCTCGGCGTGCTGGATCTGGTCGTTGACGTCCTTGATCAGGGTGTACTCGATGGTGACGATACGCGCGTCGTCACACTTGGCCAGGTAGCGATGGCAGGAGTCGAGCAGCGCGCGGATGTTCCACTTGCGGTTGATCGGCACCAGCACGTTGCGCAGTTCATCGTTGGCCGCGTGCAGCGAGATCGCCAGGCTGACGTCCATCTCGTCGCCGAGCTGGTCCAGCTTGGGCACCACACCGGAGGTGGAGAGGGTGACGCGACGCTTGGACAGGCCATAGGCGTTGTCGTCCAGCATCAGCTTCATCGCCGGCACGACGTTGTCGTAGTTCATCAGCGGCTCGCCCATGCCCATCATCACCACGTTGGTGACCGGACGCTTGCGGGTGTCCTTGCGGTCTTCGGCGCCACGGGTGGCGACCCACACCTGGCCGATGATCTCGGCGGCGGTCAGGTCACGCTCGAAGCCCTGCTTGCCGGTGGAGCAGAAGCTGCAGTCCAGGGAGCAACCGACCTGGGAAGACACGCACAGGGTGCGACGGTTGCCGTTCTCGGACGGGATCAGCACGGTCTCGACATAGCTGCCATCGCTGACTTCCAGTACCCACTTGCGGGTGCCGTCCTTGGACTCGCCTTCATAGACGATGCCCGGCGCACGGATCTCGGCGACCTGCTTGAGGCGTTCGCGCAGCGGCTTGGCGAGGTTGGTCATCTCGTCGAAGCTGTCGACGCCTTCCTGGTGAATCCATTTCATCACCTGGGTGGCGCGGAATTTCTTCTCGCCGATGCTCTCGAAGAAGGCTTCCATCGCCGGGCGCGGCAGGCCCAGCAGGTTGGTGAGCTTGACGGCGGCAGGGGCCGCGGCATCGGGGGCAGTTGCAGTGGTATCAGTCATGGTATGGGCCGGTCGTGTCAGGGATGGGCAGGCGTCACACAAAGGATAGACGTCTGCAGGGCGACGCTGTCAGCGGAGGTGGCGATGGTTCGCAGACCTCAAGAGGCTCTCATCATCAGCGCAGTGCGCGTGGGCGTCACATGGCGTGGGGAGAGGGCGCTGCAGCGGCTTTCAGAAAAGCGTATCGGACCTGCTCAAGCGTCGAATCTGCTTCAGGGGGTGCATGCTGTCGCGCGACGCTTCAGCACGTCCGATACCACGACGGCCCCGCCTCGCAGGCAGGGCCGTCGTGTCATGCACGGCTGGGAGACGCGTGCCCCGAAGGGCCGGGCTTCTCAGTCGTACAAGGCGAAATCAACCGCGCGGGCAGATTTCGTTGTCGCCGAAGAAGTAGGCGATTTCGCGAGCAGCAGATTCCGGCGCGTCAGAACCGTGAACGGCGTTGGCGTCGATGGAAGTGGCGAAGTCTGCACGGATGGTGCCGGCTTCTGCTTCCTTCGGGTTGGTAGCGCCCATCAGGTCGCGGTTCTTGGTGATGGCGTCTTCGCCTTCCAGCACCTGGATCATGACCGGGCCGGAAGTCATGAAGCCGACCAGCTCACCGAAGAAGCCACGTTCGCTGTGCTCAGCGTAGAAGCCTTCGGCCTGTTCCTTGGACAGGTGAACCATCTTGGAAGCGACGATCTGCAGACCGGCCTTCTCGAAGCGAGAGTAGATTTCGCCGATCACGTTCTTGGCAACGGCATCCGGCTTGATGATGGACAGAGTACGCTGAGTCATGGTGAATCTCCTGAGACAAGCTTTGAAGAGCCGCACGGCAGATGCCGAACGGCGGAAAACGGGCTCTGTCGGCATGCGCGCGACAAAAGTGGGCGGCATTATAGCGGCAAGTGCCACCGGCTGCATCCATCATGCCTGAGTCGCATGACGC
>NZ_CFDJES010000052.1:9770-12025 GCF_983723665.1 Cobetia sp.
CTGGCCTAGACGCTGAAGCTCTCGCCACAACCACACTCGTCCTTGACGTTGGGGTTGTTGAAGCGGAAGTAGCGGTTCAGGCCGTCCTTGACGTAGTCCACTTCGGAGCCGTCGAGCACGGTGAGGGCTTCGGTGTCGACATAGACGGTGGCGCCGTGATCGACGAAGACGGCGTCTTCCTCGTTGACCTCGTCAGCGAAGTCGAGCACGTAGCTGTAGCCGGAGCAGCCGCTGGGCTTGACCGAGACACGCAGGCCAAGGCCGTGGCCGCGCTCGGCCAGCACGACGCGGATCTGGTCGGCGGCGGAGGAGGAAATCGACAGATGTGCCATGAGCAGTCTCCCGGGTCAGGCGCGCAGCGACGTCAGGGCATGCCTGAGTTCGCCGAGCGCGGATTCGATGTCGGCAGCGGTGGTGAAACGACCGAAGCTGAAGCGCAGTGATGCCAGCGCCAGCGGACGGGGCACCCCGATGCCGGTGAGGACGAACGACGGTTCGACACTGGCGGAATTGCAGGCCGAGCCGGTGGAAATCGCGATGCCGCGCAGCGCCATCAGCATCGCCTCGCCATCCACGCCCTCGAAGGCGAGATTGACGATGTTGGGCGCGCTGACCTCTATATCGGTATTGAAGTGCACGCCTTCAAGGCCGGCAAGCCCGGTGACGAACTGATCACGCAGCGCGACGAGGTGCTGGTGATCGGCGTCGAACTGCTCGGCGCTCAGGCGGTAGGCCTCGCCCATGCCGACGATCTGATGGGTCGGCAGGGTGCCGGAACGCATGCCGCGCTCATGGCCACCGCCGTGGATCAGGGCATCGACCTTGATCTGCGGCTGGCGACGCACGTACAGCGCGCCGATGCCCTTGGGGCCGTAGGCCTTGTGGGCGGACAGTGACAGCATGTCGATGGGCTGACGGCTGACATCGATCTGCACCTTGCCGGGGGCCTGGGCGGCATCGACATGGAAGGCCGCGCCATGCGAGTGGGCGATGTCGCCCAGCGCATCCAGGTCATTCAGGCTGCCCAGCTCGTTGTTCACCGCCATCAGCGATACCAGGATGGTGTCGCTGCGCAGGGCGTCGCGCAGGCTGTCAGGGCTGATGCGGCCGTCAGGCTGCGGCGCGATGCGAGTGACCTCGAAGCCTTCCGCTTCCAGTGCACTGGCGGTATCCAGAATCGCCTTGTGCTCGATGGTCGAGGTGATCAGATGGCGGCCACGCGCGGCATTGGCACGCATGTAGCCGGTCAGCGCCAGGTTGTCGGCTTCGGTGGCACCGCTGGTCCAGACGATCTCACGCGGGTCGGCACCGATCAGTTCGGCGACCTGACGACGCGCGCCCTCGACGGCCTGCTCGGCCAGCCAGCCCGGCATGTGACTGCGCGAGGCCGGATTGGCGAAGGTGCCGTCCTGCGTCAGGTGACGCATCATCAGCTCGGCGACGCGTGGGTCGACGGGCGTGGTGGCGGCATAGTCAAGGTAGATCGGCTGGGACATGGTGACTTCCTGAAGACACGACAGACAGTGATGACGGTGAACGTGATGAAGGCGATCTCGAAGGCGATGGGGCGCGGCGAGCATCGCCTCGGCTGGCCGTGCTCAGCCTGGCTGGCAAACGCCGCTCAGCTGCCTTGCATGACGGTGATCGGTGTCGGCTCGCACGCCTTGCGCTGACGACTGGCGATCTGGCGAATCTCTTCGCGCGCGACCAGGTCGGCCAGGCTGATGCCGTCGAGAAAGCCGTGGATCTCGTCGGACAGATCACACCACAGATGGTGCGTCAGGCAGGTGTCACCGGCCTGACAGTCCGACATTCCCTGACAGCGTGTGGCATCGACTGACTCGTTGACGGCGTCGATGATGCACGCCACCGAGGTGGTCTCGAGTTCGGTATCCAGCAGATAACCGCCACCGGGGCCACGCACGCTCTTGACCAGACCTGCACGCCGCAGACGCGCAAACAGTTGCTCGAGATACGACAGCGAGATGCCCTGGCGTACGGAAATATCGGCCAGACAGGTCGGGCCGCAACTGGCATGCAGGGCCAGATCGAGCATCGCGGTGACGGCGTAGCGTCCCTTGGTGGTCAGGCGCATGACAGAGTCCGTGAGCAGATGGAGCCTGCGACGTTGAGGACGAGGCCGGGCGTAGTCGCCGCCTCTGGCGAGACGGCGTATCAATGCGCCCCATTATGGTGGGGTGGTCTGGCGGGGTCAATCCCGACTGAATTGGTCAACTTTAGCCATGCTGACGTTC
>NZ_CFDJES010000052.1:12125-15068 GCF_983723665.1 Cobetia sp.
GCCCGGCGCGATAGCTGGCATCCAGCTTGCGCAGCGTGCCGCACATCTGTTCGATGCGCTTGTCCACGGCATGCATGTGATCGAGCATCGCGTGCATGGAGCGCGCGACCGGATCGGGCATGTCCTGGCCCATGCCGTAGGCATCGAAGCCGAACTTCTCCTTCATGGCCTCGCGGCTTTCCGGGTCGACCGACGGCTCCTCTGCCACATCCGGCTCGGCGCGCTTGACGATCTTGCCGGGAATGCCGACGACGGTGGCGCCGGCAGGCACTTCACGCGTGACCACGGCATTGGAGCCGACCTTGGCGCCGGCACCGACGGTGAACGGGCCGAGAATCTTGGCGCCGGCACCGACGATGACACCATCGCCGAGGGTCGGGTGGCGCTTGCCGGCGTTCCAGGTGGTGCCGCCGAGGGTGACGCCGTGATAGAGGGTCACGTCATCGCCGATCAGGGCGGTCTCGCCGATCACGACGCCCATGCCGTGGTCGATGAAGAAGCGCCGACCGATGGTGGCGCCCGGGTGGATCTCGATGCCGGTCAGCCAGCGCATCAGGGTCGAGCCGGTGCGCGCCAGCCATTTGGCGTTGTGGCGCCATAGCCAGTGATTGATGCGATGGGCCACCAGCGCATGCAGGCCCGGATAGTTGGTCAGGACTTCAAAGAAGTTGCGCGCTGCCGGATCACGGGCAAACACGCTATCGATGTCTTCACGCAGTCGAGTGAACATGGCGTGTCCTCAGGAAGTGCGGTTGGCCGTGTCGGCTTGTGCCAGGCGAACCTGCTTGTCCACCGCGGAAAGAATGCCGCGCAGAATGTTGATTTCCATGCTGTCCGGACGCGCGCGCAGATAGAGGCGACGCAGGCGTGCCATCAGCTGGCGCGGCTGTTCCGGATCGAGGAAGTCGACGCTGATCAGTGTCTTCTCGAGATGCTCGAACAGGCGCTCGAGGTCGGCATGGCTGGCCAGCGGGCTGTCCCAGTCGATGCCGAACGGCTGGTCATCCTCGGCACGCGGCGTCTCGCCGGCGGCTTCCTGTTCGGCCAGCCACGCCTGGCGGCACTCATAGGCCAGCACCTGCACCGCCGCGGCCAGATTCAGCGAGCTGAAATCCGGATTGGTCGGGATGTGCACGTGGCGGTGGCAGCGCTGCAGCTCTTCATTGGAGAGTCCGGAATCCTCGCGGCCGAAGACGATGGCCACACGGGCATCCGGCAGGCGGGCTTCATCGGCCAGGGTGGCACCGAAGGCGCGCGGCGTGATCATCGGCCACGGCAGGTTGCGCGAACGTGCGCTGCAGCCGACCACCAGACTGCAATCCGCCACGGCCTCTTCCAGCGTCTCGTGCACCGAGGCGCTGGCGACGAGTGCATCGGCACCCGAGGCGCGTGAGGCGGATTCCTGGCATTGCACCTGACATCGCGGCGCGACCAGTGCGAGATCGGCCAGGCCCATATTGAGCATGGCGCGGGCTGCACCACCAATGTTGCCGGGATGGCTGGTGCCAATCAGGACAATGCGCAGACGTTCAAGCATGAGGACTTCCAGGATAGCAATTGAAGGGCGGGTCGGCCGACGCGGCTGGCGCAGTGCGTGATCCGCATACGCAGACTCAGCGATAAATCGCGCGTCAGGACCCGATATCCTAGCATGAAGCCGCGTCAGGGAGCAGTTTCCCGCCGGTGTTGAGGGCAAGAGCGGCCCGAGGGAGGCGCGCGCGGGCAGGGCGCAAGGACGCGACGCGCAGGCAGAGGGTGGTCGCAGGCAATGGCAGCTCGAGCCGAGCTCTGATAGACTACGCCGTCCCGTCATGTCGCAACATGTGTTCGCCCTCGCTGGCGCCGCGTGCTGTGGCGGCTGGCAGCCTGCATACATTGCACTATGCAGCGCGCCCCGCGCCGTATCAGGATTCCTGTACGGGCTACATGACCGCCTGATCTGATTGCACCCAGTTTCGCTCGATCCGTGTTGCGCCGCGTTGATGTCTCACGCGCCGTGGCACCCGTTCTTTAACAGCTCCCGACTCGTCAAGGCCTTGATCATGCATCCGATGGTCCAATTTGCGCTGCGTGCTGCACGCGGTGCCGCAGAGCAGTTCGTCCGTGCTCGTGAACGTATCGAAGTCGCCCGTGGCGACAACGATCTCGACACCTTCATTGCAGACACTGCACGTCGCGCCGAAGCGCACATCGTGCGTCAGCTGGAGCGCGGTTATCCGCAACACGGTCTCTCCGGCCGTTATACCGACCATCGCGATGGTGAAGGTCAGGGCTCTGACTACCACTGGCGCATCGAGCCGGTGCACGGTTACTCCAACCTGGCATCCGCGGCCTCCGGCTTCGCGCTGTCCGTGGTCTGCCTGTTCAAGGGTCGTGCCGAGCACGCCGTGGTCATCGCACCGTTCACTGACGAAGAGTACATCGTCAGCCGCGGGCGTGGCGCCCAGCACTCCGGTCACCGTATCCGCGTGACCAACGCCACCGCCATCGAAGGTGCGCGTCTGGCGATGGGCCTGCCGGAAAGCTGGCAGCGTCCGCGTCACCTGCCGACCTACCTCTCCATCGTTCAGCAGGTCGGCCCGCAGGTCGAGATGCTGCGCACCAGCGGCTGTGCGCTGCTGGACGTGCTCGAGCTGGCCTCCGGTCGCGTCGATGCCGTCTATGTGCTGGGTCTGGATGCCGGTGACAGCGAGATCGTCAGCCTGTTCCTGAAGGAATGTGGCGCGCTGGCAGGCAGTGCCGACGGCACGCCGGTCGTGGTTGCCGAAGGCACCCTGATGGCCGCTGGCGCACGTCTGTACAAGGCGCTGGCGCAGACCATGCAGCCGCACCTGTAAGGCTCTGCAAGACGACGTGACCTGACAGCCCTCGGGGCCGTCTGGAGAACGAAAAAAACCCCACCTCGCATGAGGTGGGGTTTTTTTGTGCCTGGCGATCCGTGCC
>NZ_CFDJES010000052.1:15168-21309 GCF_983723665.1 Cobetia sp.
GTGCCTGGCGATCCGTGCCGAGCTGAACGAGCGGAGGCGCTTACGGCGCGCCGTCCTCGAACTGCTCCTTGGGCGGGGGGATCAGATCCACACGCTTCAGGCCGACCACCAGCAACAGCGCCGCTGCCACGTAGATGGACGAGAAGGTCCCCGCGACCACACCGATGATCAGTGCGATGGCGAAGTTGTGGATCATGTCACCGCCGAGGAAGTACAGCGCCAGCAACACCAGCAAGGTGGTGCCGGAGGTGGACAGCGTGCGTGACAGCGTCGCGTTGATGGCGTCATTGAAGATCGACGGCATGTCATCGGTACGCGATTTGCGGATGTTCTCGCGAATGCGGTCGTAGACGATGATGGTGTCGTTCAATGAGTAGCCGATCACGGCCAGCACCGCGGCCAGTACCGTCAGGTCGAAGTCGAGTCCGAACAGGGCGAAGATGCCCAGCAGGATGATGACGTCGTGACCCAGCGAGATGAGTGCGCCGAGGGCGAACTTGTACTGGAAGCGGAAGGCCACGTAGACCATCACCACGGCCAGGGCGAGCAGCATGCCGAGACCGGACTGGTCACGCAGCTGATCACCGACCTGGGCGCCGACGAACTCGGCGCGGATCAGGTTGACGCTGTCACCGGTGGCCTGCAGATGCGCCACGATGTCATTGCCGATGCCGGCTTCGAAGCTCTGCTGCAGACGCACCAGAATCTCGTTGCTGGCACCGAAGGTCTGGACCGAGACATCCTTGTAGCCGGCGGCTTCCAGTGTCTGGCGCACGCTCTCCAGCGCCGGTGCCGCCTGGTATTTCACTTCCACCAGGGTGCCGCCGGTAAAGTCGAGGCCCAGGTTCAGGCCATGAATCACAAGGGCGCCAATGGCCACGATCGTCAGCACGATGGAGACGATGAAGGCCGCGCGCCGCTTGCTCATGAAGTCAAACTGTCGCATCACGATGGCCCCTCAGATCCAGAGTTTCTTGAGTGTCTTGCCGCCAATGGCAAGATTGATGATGCCGCGCGAGACCATGATCGCCGTGAACATCGACGTCAGGATGCCGATGGACAGCGTCACCGCGAAGCCCTTGACCGGGCCACTGCCGATGGAGAACAGGATCACCGCGACCAGCAGGGTGGTGATGTTGGCATCGACGATGGAGGTGAAGGCGCGCTCGAAGCCGGTGTGCACCGCCTGATGCAGCGGCATCTTGGAGCGCATTTCCTCGCGGATACGCTCGAAGATCAGCACGTTGGCATCCACCGCCATGCCCAGTGTCAGCACGATACCGGCGATACCCGGCAGGGTCAGGGTGGCGCCCAGCATCGACATCGCGGCAATCAGGATCGCCAGGTTGGCGGTCAGGGCCACGTTGGCGACGACACCGAAGGCCTTGTAGCGCGCCAGCATGAACAGCACGACCAGCAGCAGGCCCAGCTCGACGGACAGGATGCCGCGCGAGATGTTCTCGGCACCGAGGCTCGGGCCGATGGTGCGTTCCTGCACGAAGTAGATCGGCGCGGCCAGTGAGCCGGAACGCAGCAGCAGCGACAGCTCCTTGGCTTCCGTCGGCGAGTCGAGGCCGGTGATGCGGAAGCTGTTGCCCAGTGCACTCTGGATCGTCGCCAGACTGATCAGCCCCTTCTCGGTGTACGGGATGCGCTTCTCGACCTTCTCGCCGTCTTCCATCACGGTGCGCGTGCGGGTCTTGTGCTCGATGAACAGCACCGCCATGTTGCGGCCGATCGCGGCACGCGTGACGCGGTTCATGATCGAGCCACCGGTTCCGTCCAGGTTGATGTTGACCTGCGGACGGCCGCTTTCATCGAAGCTGGTGCTGGCGCTGGAGACGCTGTCACCGCTGATGATCACGTCCTTCATGATGTTGGCGGTGCGGCTCGGCTGGTTGCGGAACGCGAAGCTCTCCATCTCGCTGGCCGGCGTGTCGCTGGCCGCTTCCAGACGGAATTCGAGGTTGGCGGTGGCACCCAGCACGCGCTTGGCGGCGGCCGTGTCCTGCACGCCCGGCAGCTCGACCACGATGCGGTTCGGGCCCTGGCGCTGAACCAGCGGCTCGGACACGCCCAGCTCGTTGACGCGATTGCGGATCGTGGTCAGGTTCTGATTGACCGCGTAATCCTGAATCTCCTTGACGGCGGCGGCGGTCAGGGTGAGGTCCAGTACGGCCCCACGCTCGACATCGCGCTCGTCGTATTCGAAGTTCTGGAAGTCGCGCGAGATCAGTGAGCGCGCCTTCGAACGGTCCTCCTCATCGGAGAACGTCAGGCTCAGGGTGCCGTCGTCGACTTCGCTGCCGCGGTAGCGGATACGCTCCTCGCGCAGGGTTTCCTTGATGGCGCTGGCGTTGACTTCCAGGCGCTGCTTGACCGCGGCGTCCATGTCGACTTCCAGCTGGAAGTGGACACCGCCGCGCAGGTCAAGGCCCAGCTTCATCGGTGAGGCACCGAGGCTGGCCAGCCACGACGGCGTGGCGTCGGCCAGGTTCAGCGCGACGATGGCGTCATCGCCGAGCGTCTCGCTGATCAGTTCCTTGGCGCGCAGCTGCTGGTCGTTGCTGGTAAGGCGAATCAGGCCGGTGGAACCGTTGAGTTCCCCGGATTTGGGCGTGATGCCGGCGTTTTCGAGGGCACTGGTGGCGCGATCGAGGTCTTGCTGGTCGATGGCCTCGGCGCCGCTGGCGGCACTGATCTGCACAGCCGGGTCTTCGGGGTAGAGATTCGGCAATGCGTAGATCACGCCGACGGCAAGTACCAGGCAGATCACCAGGTACTTCCAAAGCGGATAGCGGTTGAGCATGGCAGCCCTGTCCTTGGTGGAGCGGGAGAGAAAAGCATGCTGCCGGCACAGGGGCCGGCAGCAGGAGGGATCAGATGGACTTGATGGTGCCCTTCGGCAGGACTGCAGCCACGGCAGACTTCTGCACGTTGACTTCGTTGCCTTCGTTCAGCTCCATGGTGATGAACTGCTCGCTGACCTTGGTGATGCGGCCAACCAGGCCACCACCGATGACGACTTCGTCACCCTTGGCCAGGTTGCCGATCAGGTTCTTGTGTTCCTTGGCGCGCTTGGACTGCGGACGCCAGAGCAGGAAGTAGAAAATGACCACGAAGCCGACCAGCATGACGATCTGGCCGATGGCGCCGCCGCCGGCGACAGCCGCTTCGGCTTCCGCGTGTGCGGCAGGAATCAGGAATTCCAGCATGTGTATCTCCAGAGGTTACGAGTGAACTGTTGTTATGCAATGAGCGTGATTCAGGCTCTTCTTCACGTCTGGCTCGAGTCGAATATCAAGACGACCGGAGGATTTGGCCCCCGGTCGTCATTCGCCTCGATCAGTCGGCCAGCGGCGGCACCGGCAGGCCGCGCGCGGCATAGAACTGTTCCACGAAGTCCTGCAATGTACCCGCTTCAATTGCACCGCGCAAACCAGCCATCACGGTCTGGTAGTAGCGCAGATTGTGGATGGTGTTGAGCATCGAGCCGAGCATTTCTCCACAGCGATCAAGGTGATGCAGATAGCCGCGCGAGAAATTGGTGCAGGTGTAGCAATCGCAGTCCGGGTCCAGCGGTGAGGTGTCACGCTTGTGGACGGCGTTGCGGATCTTGACGGTGCCCGTCGGCGTGAACAGGTGGCCGTTGCGCGCGTTGCGGGTCGGCATCACGCAATCGAACATGTCGACGCCACGCCGCACGCCCTCGACCAGGTCTTCCGGCTTGCCGACGCCCATCAGATAGCGCGGCTTGTCTTCCGGCATCCACTCGGGGAGGTAGTCGAGAACCTTGATCATCTCGTCCTTGGGCTCGCCCACGGACAGGCCGCCGATGGCGTAGCCGTCGAAATCGATCTTCTTGAGGCCCTCGAGGGACTTCTCGCGCAGGTCCGGGTACATGCCGCCCTGGATGATGCCGAACAGCGCCGACGGCGAGTCGCCATGCGCGTCGTAGGAGCGCTGCGCCCAGCGCAGGGACATCTCCATCGACTTGCGCGCTTCATCATGGGTGGCCGGATACGGCGTGCACTCATCGAAGATCATCACGATGTCGGAGCCCAGCGAGCGCTGCACCGCCATCGATTCTTCCGGGCCCATGAAGACCTTGGAGCCATCGACCGGTGAGCGGAAGTGAACGCCCTGTTCGGTGATCTTGCGCGTCTTGCCCAGCGAGAAGACCTGGAAGCCGCCGGAATCGGTCAGGATCGGCTTGTCCCACTGCGCGAAGTCATGCAGATCGTCATGCGCTTCGATGACTTCCGTGCCCGGGCGCAGCCACAGGTGGAAGGTGTTGCCGAGGATGATCTCGGCGCCGATGTCCTTGATGGACTCCGGCGTCATGCCCTTGACGGTGCCGTAGGTGCCCACCGGCATGAAGGCCGGGGTTTCCACGGTGCCGCGCGGGAAGGTCATGCGGCCACGACGTGCACGGCCATCGGTCGCGAGCTTTTCAAAGCTCATGAAGCATTCTTTACGCATGGTGCTCTCTTTGCTTGGCGGCGAAACAGGCCGCAGCTGGTGTGTCGATGCCACTATGCCGCAGCATAGCGCGGGGCGCGTTAACTGCGCATGACATGGCCCTTGGCGAATGCCGGGGCCATGTCAGAAGAGGGGATTCAGGCGCGTTCCAGCAGCATGGCATCGCCATAGCTGAAGAACTGGTAGCGCTCTTCCACCGCCGCCTGATAGGCCGCCATGGTGTGCTCGTAGCCGGCGAAGGCCGAGACCAGCATCAGCAGGGTCGATTCCGGCAGATGGAAGTTGGTGATCAACAGATCCACCACCTGCCATTCGTAGCCCGGGTAGATGAAGATGTCGGTATCGCCGGAGTAGGGGGCCAGCTCACCAGCGTGGGCCTTGGCGGCGCTCTCGAGGCAGCGCACGCTGGTGGTGCCGACGGCGACCACACGGCGGCCGGCAGCGCGGGCACGGGCGATCTTGTCGCAGGCTTCCTGACCGACCTCGATCCACTCGCTGTGCATGTGGTGCTCGAGAATGCTGTCGACGCGTACCGGCTGGAAGGTGCCGGCGCCCACATGCAGGGTGACGAAGGCGGTCTCGATGCCTTTCTCGGCCATGGCGGCCATGATCGGCTCATCGAAGTGCAGGCCCGCCGTCGGGGCGGCCACGGCGCCATCGCGCTTGGCATAGACCGTCTGATAGCGCTCGCGATCCGACAGCTCGTCATCCCGAGTGATATAAGGCGGCAGCGGCATGTGGCCGTGCTGGTTGAGCAGCTCGATCATCGGCGTCTCGCCGTGGAAGCGCAGCTCGAACAGCGCCTCCTGACGGCCTTCGACCACGGCCGTGATGCCACCTTCGAAGATCAGCTCGGTACCCGGCTTGGGCGACTTGCTGGAGCGGATGTGCGCCAGGCCACGATGGGCGTCCAGCGGACGCTCCAGCAGCATCTCGATCTTGCCGCCGGAGGCTTTCTGACCATGCAGACGCGCGGGGATCACGCGGGTGTCGTTGAACACCACGACATCGCCGGGTTCCAGCTGCTCGAGCAGATCCGGGAAGCGGCGGTGCACGATCTCGCCGCTCTTGCCATCCAGATGCAGCAGACGGCAATCGCTGCGCTGCTCTGACGGGTAGCGGGCAATCAGCTCATCCGGCAGGCTGAAATCGTAATCGCTGCGCTGCATCGGGCGCGCGTCGTTAGGTGTGGCAACGCCCGAGGCATCACCGGAATCGATACGTGACATGGCCAACCTGACACTCTGATAGCACGAGGCGCGTGGTGCGCTCCGTGGCATGCGTACATGCACAATGGGGAGATGCCGCCCTGAGACACTGGCGCTCTCGTCGCGAGCGCATGACTCCCTTTCTGCGGGTGGGGCAGTCAGGTGCGACACTCTCGAGGCCTTGGCTGTCCGGGCAGACGAAAAAGGTCGCTCATGATACCCAATGCCATCGTCCACGCGAAGACCCGTTTGCGGGCGACACGCCTCAGTCCACTGCGGCGTGGGGTGTGAGGAAGCGCTCCATGTGTCTGATCTGACGCCAAAACTCGTTGACCTTGGCGCAATGTCCCGTATAATTTCGCTCCGTTGCCGGTGTGGCGGAATTGGTAGACGCAGCGGATTCAAAATCCGCCGCTTAATAGGCGTGTCGGTTCGAGTCCGACCACCGGCA
>NZ_CFDJES010000053.1:0-19865 GCF_983723665.1 Cobetia sp.
CTGGGCGGTGAGCTCAGGCCGCGGGCCGGCCGGTGGCGTCTTGACAGGCGTGGCGCTCGCATCAGACGTGGCGGTGGGCTTGGCGGCTGGTGCCGTGCTTGCGTCCTGCTCGCGTGTGGCCGGCTCGAACGAGGTGAAGGAGGCGCTGCGCGGCGCCTGAGTCGGGTCGCGGTGAGGTGAATGCAGCAGATTGGCCAGCTTGTGGCGCATCTGCAGGCGTGTGACCGGCTTGCTGACCACCTCGTCGATGCCGTACTGCTGCAGGTTCTCGGCGTCGGCGGGCAGGGGCGCGTTCAGCAGGCCCAGCACGCGACACGGCAGGTGCTTGAGGCGCGCGCCCCATTCATCCAGCCGTTTGAGGTCGCGGCTCTCCAGCGCGACCACCACCAGGTCCGGCTGCTCTTCGATGCCGACCAGCGTCAGTGACCAGCGGGTCAGCAGGTAACTCAGGGCGCGACGGGTGGCCGAGTGCGGCTCGATCAGGCAGATGCGTTGATGATCGAACACGACTTCGCGCGGGCGCTCCTCGATGCTGCTGACCGCCACCGGCACGCTGAACAGGAAGGTGGAGCCGTGGCCGGGCAGGCTGTCGACCTGGATCTCGCCGCCCATCTGCTCGACCAGTCGCTTGGAGATCATCAGCCCAAGGCCGGTGCCGCCGAACTGGCGTGCCCGTGACGGGTCTCCCTGCGAGAAGGCCTGGAACAGGCGATTGCGCTGGGCGCTGTCCATGCCGATGCCGGTGTCTGCCACCGCGATCTTGAGGCGGGTGTTGCTGCCGGAGAGGTCATCCACCATCACGCGCACGATGACTTCGCCGCGCTCGGTGAACTTGACGGCATTGGCGACCAGATTCGTCACCACCTGCTTGATGCGCAGCGGGTCGCCCTCGAAGCGCTGCGGCACGTCGTCATAGACAAGCCCGAGCAGATGCAGATGCTTGCGATGGGCCTCCGGGGCATGCATGGCGAGCACTTCCTCGATCAGCGGCTCGATGTCCATCTGCACCTTCTCGAGTTCGAGCTTGCCGGCTTCGATCTTGGAGAAGTCGAGAATGTCATTGATCAATGACATCAGGCTCGAGGAGGCATTCTGCATGTGGCCCAGCCAGTCGCGCTGGCGGTTGTCCAGATCACTGCGCCCCAGCAGGTTGCTGAAGCCGATGATGCCGTTGAGCGGGGTGCGGATCTCATGGCTCATGTTGGCCAGGAATTCCGACTTGATGCGGTTGGCTTCCAGCGCCTTGCGGCGCGCCATGTCGAGCTCGATGTTCTTGATCTCGACGGTTTCCATCGACTCGTGCAGGTCCTGGGTGGTCTGTTCGATCTGGTCCTGCATGTCCTCGCGGGCGCGCTTGAGCTGCTCGACGCTGCGGTTGTAGTTCTCGGCCAGCTCGCTGAGATCGTCATTGCCTGCCACCGGCAGCTGGCGGTGTGTCTCGCCGCGCGCCAGACAGGTGAGGGCCTCGCCCAGCTCATGCAGCGGCTGCAGCATGCGGCGCGAGCCATGGAAGGCCAGCAGCAGCAGCGCCAGCCCGAAGACCAGATTGGCCAGCCCGTAGCCGACCAGCAGCTGGTAGCGATGCAGCACCAGACGGGTGTCGGAGGCCTCAAGTACCAGCCACGACATCTGCTCGCCGCGCTGCGTCTCGCGCCACGGGTCGATGACCGGCATCACCATCACCAGCGAGTCCGGGTCCGATGGGTAGGCCTGGCTCTCGACCAGCGTGCTGGTTTCCGGGCGCTGGCTGGGGCCGAGATGCAACAGGGCGCCGCCGTTGGCGGTGCGCAGCGTCAGGGCGCGCACGTCGCGCTGGTCGATCAGCATCTGGGCCTGCTCGTGCAGGCGCTGGTCGTCAGCGGCGAGGGCGGCGTTGGCCATGCCCGGCATGATGGCCTGCATGCTGGCCTGCAGGCGCTCCATCATGGCCAGGCGCTCACCGCTGATCTCGCGGTCCACCGCATACAGGCTGAACATCAGGCTGGTGGCGAGGGGCAGCAGCAAGAGGGCAAGCTGGAATCGGGTACGAAGCAGCATGGCAATCCATCGTCAAAGGGCGAACGAGCATCAGCGGCAAGCATACCTCGCGCTCTTGAGCGAAGCGATGGCGAGCGCCCTGACAGGGCTGGGCGGGAGCGATATACTGCGCGCATCATCTACACCCCGACGCGGCCCCCCGTTCGTCCTTGGTCGCGATGCCAGCGCCTGACCGCTGTCATTCGGCTGTCCGGGCGCGGCGTCTCTGGAGTCTGCCTCTCATGTCTCATCTCAGCGAAACCCCCGGTGACGCCAACCCTGGCGCGTCCGATTATCCCAGCCTTGCAGATGTCGTCGGCAACACGCCGCTGGTGCGCCTGACGCGCATCACCGCAGGCCGCAACAATGTGCTGCTGGCCAAGCTGGAGGGTCACAACCCCGCCGGTTCGGTCAAGGATCGTCCGGCGCTTTCCATGTTCCAGGAGGCGGAAGCGCGCGGCGAGATCTCTCCCGGCGATACCCTGATCGAAGCGACCTCCGGCAATACCGGTATCGCGCTGGCCATGACGGCGGCCATCAAGGGCTACCGCATGGTGCTGGTGATGCCGGCCAGTGCCTCCAGCGAGCGCAAGCAGGCGATGGGCGCCTACGGGGCCACGCTGATCGAAGCCGATGGCATGGAGCACGCACGGGACCTGGCCGAGGGGATGATCGCGCGTGGCGAGGGCAAGGCGCTGGATCAGTTCGCCAACCAGGACAATCCGCTGTCGCATTACCGCACCACCGGGCCGGAACTCTGGCAGCAGACCCACGGACGCATCACGCACTTCGTGTCCTCGATGGGCACCACCGGCACCATCATGGGCACCTCGCGCTATCTGAAGGAGCAGAATCCGGCCATCGAGATCGTCGGCCTGCAGCCTGCCGAAGGTGCCAGCATCGCGGGTATCCGCCGCTGGCCTGCCGAATATCTGCCGCGGATCTTCGATGCCTCACGCATCGACCGCACGCTGGATATCGGTCAGCACGAAGCCGAAGTCTGCATGCGTCGCCTGGCGCGCGAAGAAGGCATTCTGGCCGGTGTCTCCTCCGGTGGTGCGCTGGCGGGTGCGCTCAAGCTCGCCGAGCAGGTCGAGAATGCGGTCATCGTGTTCATCGTCTGTGACCGGGGAGACCGCTATCTCTCGACAGGCCTCTATACCCAGGACGACGACATGACTCAGCAGGACACGCCCCACAATGAAGCCGTCGCAGGGGAGCGTTCCTGATGGCGCTGCTCGGACAGAAGCGACCGGCGCGCAAGCCGACCCGTCGCGAGAAGGAAGTGGCCAGTCGAGGCACCCGCAATGCCAGCGACGCCGACAGCCAGTGGCTGACGGTCGACCGCCTGGCCCATGACGGGCGCGGCATCGCCCATGACGAGAGCGGCAAGACCCAGTTCATCGATCAGGCCCTGCCCGGCGAGCGCGTGACGCTGGCCATCCACCGCACCCACAAGCGCTTCAATGAGGCGCATGTGCGTGCACGTGACAACGCGGCTGACAGTCGCGTGACGCCGCCCTGTGCCTATTTCGGCAGCTGTGGCGGCTGTGATCTGCAGCATATGGCGCTGGATGCACAACGCACTCATAAGGTGCAGGTGCTGGGCGAACATGCGACACGCAATGGCGTGACGCTGCCCGAGATTCAGCCGCTGGGCGAAGATGAAAGCCGTTATCGCCGTCGCGCGCGTATCGGCGTACGCGTGACCGATGCCGGTGAGTTGCAGTTCGGCTTCCGGGGACGCGGCAGCAACCAGCTGGTCGATATCACCACCTGCAGCGTGCTGGTGCCGGAGCTGGACCGCCTGCTCGCGCCGCTGCGTGAGCTGATCGAAAGCCTCGAGGCGCCCAAGCGTCTGGGCCATCTGGAGCTGACCGCTGCCGAAGGGCAGGTCATCGTGGTGGTGCGCCAGCTCAAGGCGGTGCCGCGTGATGCGCAGCGCTGGCAGGCCTTCGCCGAGCAGCACGGCCTGGTGGTCGGCTGGCGGGTCGGACGTGATCCGGTGGTGCTGGAGTGGCTGTCGGGCACGCCGAACGCCGCGTATTCGCTGAATATCGGCGCAACGACGCTGCGTCTTGCCTTCTCGCCGGGCGACTTCGTGCAGGTCAATGCGGCGCTCAATCAGCGCCTGATCGACACCGCCTTCGAATGGCTGGGCGACGTCAGTGGCCTCAAGGTGATGGACCTCTACGCCGGTGTCGGCAACCTGACCCTGGCGGCTGCCGCGGCCGGCGCCAGTGAGGTGACGGGCATCGAGGGCAGTCAGGGCATGGTCGATCAGCTGAGGGTCAATGCCGAAGCCAACGGACTGGCGCAGGTGAGTGCACGTCGAGCGGACCTGAGCAAGGCCCTGCCGTCACTCGAGGGTATCGACCTTCTGGTACTAGACCCGCCGCGTGATGGCGCTCAGCCTCTCTGCGAGGAGCTGGCACGTGATCTGCATGCTGGGAGGGTCAGCCGAGTGCCGCAGCGTGTGCTGTACATCGCCTGTGACCCGACCACGTTGATGCGTGATGCACGGCTGTTGCAGGACGCCGGTTATCGCGTCACGCGTGCCCTGATGGCGGACATGTTCGTTCACACGGCACATCTGGAGTCGATGTTGCTGCTGGAGCGGGCGGAAGACTGAGGCGGTGCCCTCGGGCACTGTCATCAAGATGGCAAGATATTCAAGGACATAGGGTCATGGTCAAGGTGCGCGAAGATCAGCCGCTGACCGATAGCGGTGGTGTGGACATCCCGGTGTGGGTCGCGCGACTGCGCGAGGAAGTCCCGTCGGTGAATGCCGAGGTCATGGTGCAGGCCTGTGAAGTGGCGCTCAAGGTGGCGCGCGAGGCGGACGCCCGCGGTGACAAGCCGTGGCGCGAGCCGCTGCGCAGTTTCCGTTTCAGTCTCGAGATGGCCGACATCCTGTCGGAACTCAAGCTCGATCAGCCGGCGCTGGTCGCGGCCGTGCTCTATCGCGCGGTACGTGAAGGGCATCTGGGGCTTGAGGCCATCGAGAAGCATTTCGGCAAGGAAGTGGCCCGCCTGATCGATGGCGTGCTCAACATGGCCGCCATCAGTCAGCTGCAGGCGCCGAGCCATGGCATGGCGCAGCATGACCAGCAGGACAATCTGCGCAAGATGCTGGTGTCGATGATCGATGACGTGCGCATCGCGCTGATCAAGATCGCCGAACGTACCGTCGCCCTGCGTCACGTCAAGGATGCCCCGCGCGAGAAGCGCATGCGCGTGGCCAGCGAAGTCTTCGATATCTACGGGCCGCTGGCGCACCGCCTGGGCATCGGTCAGCTCAAGTGGGAGCTGGAGGACCTGTCCTTCCGCTACCGCGAGGAAGATGAATACAAGACCATCGCCAAGCAGCTGTCCGAGAAGCGCCTGGAGCGTGAGCACTACATCGCCGACCTGCTGGTCGAGATGCGCACTCTGATGAGCGAGCAGGGCATCAAGCACTTCGATGTCGCGGGCCGTGCCAAGCACATCTACTCCATCTGGCGGAAGATGAAGATCAAGCGCATCGCCTTCTCCCAGGTGTATGACGTGCGCGCGGTACGGATTCTGGTCGGCACCGTCAGCGATTGCTACACGGCGCTGGGGATCGTCCACTCGCGCTGGCACCACGTGCCGCATGAGTTTGACGACTACATCGCCAACCCCAAGAAGAATGGCTACCAGTCACTGCACACTGCGGTGGTGGGGCCGAGCAACAAGGTCATCGAGATCCAGATCCGTACCTTCGACATGCACGAGGAGGCGGAGCTGGGCGTGTGTGCCCACTGGCGTTACAAGGGCCACGATGTCGGCCACAAGAGCCGCAGCTACGAGGACAAGATCGCCTGGTTGCGTCAGGTGCTCGAATGGCAGGACGAAGTCGGCGAGAACGGCGGCCAAGAGGCGATCCGTCAGGGGCTGAGCTCCGATGTCGCGCCGGACCGCATCTACGTCTTCACGCCGGAGGGGCATGTCATCGACCTGCCCAAGATCGCCACGCCGATCGACTTCGCCTACCGCGTGCACACCGAGGTCGGCCATCGCTGCCGGGGTGCCAAGGTCGACGGGCGCATCGTGCCGCTGACCTACAAGCTCAAGACCGGCCAGCAGGTCGAGATCCTGACCGCCACCAAGGGCGGCCCGAGCCGCGACTGGCTCAACCCGAATCTGGGCTATGTACGCACCTCGCGGGCCCGCGCCAAGATCCAGACCTGGTTCAAGCTGCAGGCACGCGACCAGAACGTCGATGAGGGCAAGGCGCTGCTCGAGAAGGAATTCTCGCGGCTGGCGCTGGAGAATCTCGACCGTGACAAGCTGGCCAACGCCGTCAATTACCCGACGCGTGATGACATGTACGCCGCCATCGGCGCGGGCGATCTGCGCGTCGGCCAGGTGCTGCATCAGGCCCAGCAGCTGTTCGGCGACACCGATGATCAGGAGCAGCTCGAGCGTCTGCTGCGCCAGCGCAAGCCGCAGGGCAAGGAAAAGCCCGACGCCGTCATGGTGCTGGGGGTCGGCAATCTGAAGACCACCATGGCCAACTGCTGTCACCCGGTGCCGGGCGATCAGATCGCCGGTTTCATCACCCAGGGGCGCGGCGTGACCGTGCACCGTCAGGACTGCCCGAACCTGATCCAGCTGCGCTCGGACGAGCCGCGTCGCATCGTCGATGTCGACTGGGGTCAGCGCTCGCGCAATCAGTATCCGGTCGATATCGAGATCCAGGCCTGGGACCGCTCCGGTCTGCTGCGCGATGTCACCAATGTGCTGAGCGGCGACAAGGTCAATGTGCTGTCGGTGAACACGCGCACCGATCAGCTCGACAACATCGCCACGCTCAAGATCACGCTGGAAGTCGAGAATCTCGATGTGCTGGGGCGCGTGTTCGCCCGCATCCAGCAGCTGCCCAACATCATCGACGTCAAGCGCCTGCGGGTCGGGGGCGACAAGGCATGAGGCTGGAGTCTGGTGAAAGTCGGGAACCTGGCGAAGAGACGGCCACGCCAGTCGATACGCGCTACACCCTCGATGACCTGCTGACCCTGATGGCCGTGCTGCGTGACCCGCAGTACGGCTGCCCGTGGGACAGCCGCCAGGATTACGCGAGCCTGGTGCCGCACACCCTGGAGGAGGCCTATGAGGTCGCCGATGTCATCGAGCGCGCCGCAGCCGATGCCAGCGTGCTCGAGGAGCTGCCGGCGGAACTGGGTGACCTGCTGTTTCAGGGCGTCTTCTACGCCCAGATCGCCAGTGAGCAGCAACGCTTCGATTTCCACGACGTGATCCATGTGCTGACCGAGAAGATGCTGCACCGCCATCCGCATGTCTTCCCGGATGGCACCCTCGCATCGCGCCGGGAGGGCATCGCCACTCATGAGGTCGACGAAGGCTCGCTCAACGCCCAGTGGGAGTCGCTCAAGCAGCAGGAGTTCGCTGACGCGCCTGCCAGCCAGACTGCCGGCGACAGCGTGCTGGATGGCGTGCCAATTGGCCTGCCGGCGCTGACGCGGGCGGCCAAGCTCTCGAAGAAGGCCGCGCGTTCGGGCTTTGACTGGCCTGACACGAGTGGCGTGCTGGCCAAGATTCGTGAGGAGCTCGGCGAAGTCGAGGAAGCTCTGGCCGAGGGTGATACGGCCCATGCGCGCGAGGAGGTCGGGGATCTGCTGTTCGCGGTGGTCAATCTCGCGCGCACCCTCAAGGCGGACCCGGAGCAGATGCTGCGCGCCACCAATGCGCGCTTCGAATCACGCTTCCGCCATGTGGAAGCCGCGATCGCAGGGCAAGGGCGCACGCTGGATGAGGCGTCGCTTGCCGAGATGGATGCGCATTGGGATGAGGCCAAGCGCCGGGAGCGTGTGGCTGAGCAGGCGCGACAGGGCGAGGGTGCGGCGTCAGCAGCGCGTCCGGTGACGCCGCTGGTTCGGTGATAGGGCGTCGTCGCAGGGTATTGGGAAAAGGGCATTTGGAAAAATGTAGTAAGTTTACGCGATAGTCGGATTGTGGAGCCGAGGCCCGCGGTCGTATGCTGAGGGGAAGCGATCAGGACGCGAGTCTTGTCCTGCTTTCCGGTCTGCTGCGCCGCGGGTCTTTCCGTTTCGCGCCAGTGTCTTCACCAGCGACAGACCGGTGTCTTCCCTCAGCCGGTTGTCATCAGGTGTCTTTGCGCAATGAGGGAATCTGTTGTCAGCTATCTGACTGTGTGCCCCTGGTGACAGGGGAAGATGACCGCGGCAGCACCGTCACTCCCAAGGAGGGTTTCATGAGTCACGACTTGCATGAATCGTTGCGCGATAACGTGCGTATTCTCGGTGACAACCTCGGCCAGACCATCGCGGCCGACCTCGGCGATGACTTCGTCGCACGCATCGAGCGCATCCGCGCCCTGGCCAAACAGGGCCAGCAGGGCGATCAGGCCGCCCGTCATGAGCTGATCGACTATCTGCGTGATCTGCCGGATGGTGATCTGCTGCCGGTCACTCGGGCGTTCAACCAGTTTCTGAATCTTTCCAACATCGCCGAGCAGCACTACCGTGGCCGCTTCAAGCGCGTCGAGGATTATCGTCCCGGCAGCCAGCCGGACCTCGGCGAGCTGATCACGCGCATTCGCGAGCGTGGCTTCAGCGCGCAGAAGATCGTCGAGGAGCTCTCGGCGATGCGTGTCGAGCTGGTGCTGACGGCGCACCCGACGGAAGTCATCCGCCGCACCCTGATCCAGAAATACGATGCCATCGAGGGCTGCCTGACCCAGATGGAAGGCGCCTGTGATCGCCCGGAACAGGCGACCCTCGCGCGTGCACGCCTGACCGAGCTGATCAGTCAGGCCTGGCACACCGACGAGATCCGCCACGAGCGTCCGACGCCGGTGGATGAGGCCAAGTGGGGCTTTGCCACCATCGAGAACTCGCTGTGGCAAGCGGTGCCGGACTTCCACCGTCAGCTTGACGAGATGACGCTGGACGCCGCCGGCGAGCGCCTGCCGCTGGACGCCGCACCGATCTGCTTCGCCTCCTGGATGGGTGGTGACCGCGACGGCAACCCCAATGTCACCGCCAGCGTGACGCGGACCGTGCTGCTGCTGGGACGCTGGATGGCGGCGGACCTTTACCTTCGCGATCTCGAACAGCTCAAGTCGGAGCTGTCGATGTGGAAGTGCACGGCCGCCCTGCGTGCCGAGGCCGGTGATGTGGCTGAACCCTATCGCGAGATCCTGCGTCGCCTGATCCTGCGCATGGAAAGCACGCGTGACTGGGCCAAGGCGGGCCTGGACGGCAAGCGCCACGAAGGCGTCGATATCATCGAGACCCGCGAGCAGCTGTATACGCCGCTGCTGGCCTGCTACCGCTCGTTGTGCGATGTGGGACTGGACACCATCGCCAACGGCGCACTGCTCGACACCCTGCGTCGCGTGGCCTGCTTCGGTGTCACCCTGACCAAGCTCGATATCCGCCAGGAAAGTACGCGCCACGCACAGGTCTTCGATGAACTGAGTCAGACGCTGGGGCTGGGCAGCTATTTCGAGTGGGACGAGCAGCAGCGCTGTGACTTCCTCACCAAGGAGTTGGCTGGCCGTCGCCCGCTGATCCCGCGCCATTGGGAATGCTCCACCGACACGCGCGAGGTGCTGGATACCTTCAAGGTCATCGCGCGCGAGCATCGCGAGGCGCTGGGCACCTACATCATCTCGATGGCCGGTCAGGCCTCCGATGTGCTGGCGGTGGCACTGTTGATGAAGGAGATCGGCGGTGATGTGCGCCTGCCGATCGCGCCGTTGTTCGAGACGCTGGATGATCTGGACCGCTCAGGCCCGGTCATCGACACGCTGCTGGGCATGCCGATCTATCGCGAGCAGGCCGGTGATCGTCAGGAAGTGATGATCGGTTACTCCGACTCCGCCAAGGACGCTGGCCAGCTGGCGGCTGCCTGGGCACAGTACCGCGCTCAGGAAACGCTGGTGGAAGTCACCAAGCGCCACGGCGTCGAACTGACCCTGTTCCACGGCCGTGGTGGTACGGTCGGTCGTGGCGGCGGCCCGGCGCATGCGGCGATCCTGTCCCAGCCACCGGGCTCGGTGACCGGCTCGCTGCGCGTCACCGAGCAGGGCGAGATGATTCGCTTCAAGTTCGGTCTGCCCGACATCGCCAGTCGCTCGATGGAGATCTATGTCTGCGCGGTGCTGGAAGCCAGCATGCTGCCGCCGCCGGCGCCCAAGCAGCAATGGCGAGACGAGATGGATCGCCTGGCCGGTATCGCGCACAAGGCCTATGTCGGCGTGGTGCGTGAAGACCCGAACTTCGTGCCGTACTTCCGCTCGGTAACACCGGAAACCGCACTGGCACGTCTGCCGCTGGGCTCACGCCCCGCCAAGCGGCGTCAGGATGGTGGCGTCGAGACGCTGCGTGCGATCCCGTGGATCTTCGCCTGGACCCAGATTCGTCTGATGCTGCCCGCCTGGCTGGGCAGTGGCGAGGCCTTCGCCACGCGCATGCAGGAAGAGGGCGGCCTGGAAGTGCTGCGCGAGATGATGAACGACTGGCCGTTCTTCTCCACCTACGTCGACATGCTGGAGATGCTGCTCTCCAAGGCCGACCTCTCGACGGCGGCCTACTACGAGCAGCGTCTGGTCGATGAGCCGGCCCTGAAGGCGCTGGGGCAATCGCTGCGAGATCGTCTCGAGCGTCTGGAGAAGGTGGTGCTGGAGATCCGCGATCAACAGGCACTGCTTGAGCATATGCCGCTGATCCGTCAGGCCATCGATGTGCGCAACCCCTACATCGACCCGCTGCATGGTCTGCAGGCCGAGCTGCTGCAGCGTAACCGCGACGCTGATGGCGCCATCTCCGCCGAGCTGTCACGCGCACTGATGGTGACCATGGCCGGTATCTCGGCCGGTCTGCGCAACACCGGTTGATCCAGTTGATCCAGCTGGCCCTGTTGATTTGCGCCTTGGCGTGAAGGATTAGCCAAGGCCTATCAGCGAAACTGGAAAGCCCCCGTCAGGTACGCCTGACGGGGGCTTTCTGTTATCTATCGGTCAACGCTGAAGGCTGGTTTGCGCGCTGATCAGCGACCAGAATTCAGCGCTCAGCGGCTAGAGTTCAGAGGCTAGAGTTCAGAGGCTAGAGCTCAGCGATAAGAGTTCAGCGACACGCGGGGTCGCCAGGACTCACAGCAGGCCGCTGGCGCGCTCACCTACCAAGGGCATCAGGAAGCGTTCCCGCTGCCAGTCCTCATCCTGATCGAGCGCCACCAGATGCAGCAGTTTGGTGAAGGCCGCTTCCAGCGTCATGTCGTCGCCTGACAGCACGCCGACAGTGGCCAGGCCTGCGCCGGCCGCATAGTGGCCGATGGTGACCGGCCCGTGCGGACATTGGCTGATACCGGCCAGCAGCTTGCCTTCGCCACGCGCATCGGCCAATACCCCCAAAAGCTCGCCGTCTTCCGGCAGATTGCCGCTGCCCCACAGCTCCAGCACGGCGCCCTTGACCTCGGGGCGCATCAACTGCACACGCACGCTCTCGGCGCTGATGCCGGGGTAGAGCGGCAGGCGAATGATGCTGTCCTTGCCGAGGCGGGCATAGTCGGGCAGCTCGAAGGCGGGGCCTTGATCATCCATCAGGCGGCCGGGGTAGAGCACGACGCGGTCATCGACCCATTCGCCCAGCAGCGGCGCATTGGGCGTGGTGAAGCCGCGGTGGTCCTGGGTGTACCACTTGCGGGTGCACACGCCACGCAGCAACTGTCCGCCGAAGGCGACCACGACTTCATTGAGGGTCGGCTGGGCGGCGGCGGTGAGTGCCAGTTCGACATTGCCCAGCGCGTCACTGTGCTCGGCTTCCAGCGGCAACTGTGCGCCACTGACGATCACCGGGCGCGCGGTGCCCTTGAGCTGGAAGGCGAGGCTGGAGGCCGTCCAGGCCAGGGTGTCGGTGCCCTGCAGGACGACGAAGCCATCGAAGCTGTCGTAGGCGTCCGCGATCTGGCTGGCGATGGTGTGCCAGTCCGCCGGTGTCGCGGAGGAGGAGTCGATCAGCTGCGGAAACTCGCGCAGGGTGAAGGCGGGCAGACGGCCACGACGGCTGGGGGGCAGTTGTTCCAGTGCTGCGCGCAGACGTGCATCGAAGTCACCGGCAGGTACCAGTCCTTGTTCACTTTCCACCATGCCCAGCGTGCCGCCGGTATACAGTACCAGGATGTGCGTCTCGGGAGTCATCGTGTCCACCTGCCAGAAATGGGAAAGCCGGCATTGTAACGCATGCCGGCTTGCAGGGGAGCTGTCGGCGTCGGGCGTTCAGCCGCGACGCGATGGGGGCGCTCAGCTGATATTGCCACCGCCGATGCGCGCATCCTTCTGATGGGACATGGCGCTGATGCACATCACCCGTACGCCTTCGAGCATGCTTTCAAGACTCATGGTCGGCAGGCGGCCATCGACACTCTGCTCGGGCAGCGCCGGGATATGCACGAAGCCGGAGCGGATGGGGCTATCCGCCAGATGACGCTGCACCCCATAGAACAGGTGGTTGCAGACGAAGGTGCCTGCCGTGTAGGAGACGCTGGCGGGAAGGCCTGCCGCCTGGAGGTCGTTGACCATCGCCTTGATCGGCAAGGTGGTGAAACAGCCATCCGGGCCGTCGGCCTCGATGGGCTCATCCACCGGCTGGTGGCCGCCGTTGTCCTTGATGCGATAGTCATCCAGGTTGATGGCGACACGCTCCGGCGTGATGGCGCTGCGACCGCTGGCCTGGCCGAGCATGATCACGGTGTCAGGGGCGTGCTGGCCGATGGCCTCGATGACGCTGTCAATCGCGGCGTAGCGTGTCACCGGCACCCGGCAGGTGATGATCTCGAAGCGCTCATCGGGCTGGTCGTGCATGGCCAGTGTCTGACCGTCCAGTTGTTCGATGATCTTGAGGGCGGGATTGACGCTATCCGTGCCGAAGGGCTCGAAGCCGCAGAGTAGCAGACGACGCATGATGAAATTCCTTGGCTGGCATCGATCACCGCGGGTCACGGCTGGCGGTGATCGATGCGCGGGTAAGAGTGGGAGATCAGAAGGCCAGCAGCAGCATCAGGCTGATATTGGCGGCCAGCATGACCAGCGCAGGCAGTATCTGTGCGCGAATGATGTGGTAGCGGTCATCCAGTTCCAGCAGGGCGGCCGGCACGATGTTGAAGTTGGCGGCCATCGGCGTCATCAGAGTGCCGCAGTAGCCGGACAGCATGCCCAGCACGCCGACGATGGCCGGGTTGCCGCCATGCAGCGCGATGACCAGCGGATAGCCGATGCCGGAGGTGATGACCGCAAAGGCCGCGAAGCCGTTGCCCATCAGCATGGTGAACACGGCCATGCCGACGCAGTAGGCAATCACGCAGGCGATCAGGCTGGTATCCGGCACCACGCTCGAGACCAGCCCGGCGATGGTCTGGCCGACGCCGGCCTGATCGAACAGCAGGCCAAGGGCGGCCAGGAATTGCGGCAGGATGGCGGCCCAGCCGATGGCATCGGCCAGACGGCGACCTTCCTGCATGCCGGTCGCCGGGCTCTCGCGCAGCAGCAGCAGCGCCACGGCAAAGGCCAGTACCGTCGCGACGCCAAGGCCGACCAGCGCACTCTGACCTGTCGTGAGGGTGTAAAGGAAGGTGCCGACCGGAATCACCAGCGCGGGGATGAACAGGCGCGACCCCAAGCGCTTGCGGCGCGCCTGACGCGCCTCATCGCTCAACTGGCCGTAGTTGCCGAACCCGAGCTGGCCGGTGGCGGCCAGCAGCGCCAGCGCCAGCATGGCAAGTCCGACCGCGACATCGGGCAGCCATTGTCCAAATGCCAGGCTGATGCCGAAGATCATCCAGAAGGCACTGGTGCCGAGTCTGCGCGGATGATCACGATCGGTGAGCGTCAGGACGGCAAAGGCCATGATGGCGAAGCCGGTAATCAGGTAGAGAGCGTCGATACTGTTCATGAGTGGCTCTCCGTCGCAGAAGTGGTGAAGGTGTCCTTGCCTGGTGTCGCGTTGGTCTGGCCGGAGGGCTGGGGGTATTCCTCGCGCAGCAGCTGTTGTTCACGGCGAATGCGCGCGTCCAGCCGGCGGCAGAGCACGAAGACCACCACCAGTGACACCAGCGCGGTGGGAATGGCATACAGCGCCATGTCGGCCAGGCTGACGCTGGCGCCACTCTTGTCGAGCACGCTCTTGATCAGCAACAACCCGCCGGAAGCCACGAAGATCAGCTGGCTGAAGAAGTTGCCGAAGTTCTCGCTGACGGCATTCAGAACGCGGATGCGTTGGCTCAGGGCCTTGAAGCGTGGCGAGCTCAGCGCCTCTTCGGGGAGATCACGTTCGGCGGCGCCGACTGACATCGGGGCGACCAGCGGTCGGATCATCGCCGGGTGACCACCGAGCTGCAGGCCGAAGGCATTGGTCGCCTTGCGCAGCACCAGGTAGCTGAAGGAGATGCGCCCGGCGCTGGCGGCCCGCAGTTTCTGGACCAGATGTTCGGCCTGATCACGCAGTCCATTGCGTTCGAGCAGCCCGATCACCGGCAGGGTGATGATGAACAGCGAGACGGCGCGGTTGTCGGTAAAGGCCTGACCGAGCGCGGCGAGAATTTCAGTGGGTGACATGCCGGCCACCAGGCCGGAGGAGAAACCTGCCACCAGCACCACCAGCAGCGCATTGAGGCGCAGTGCCAGGCCGATGACGATGATGGCTACGCCGATCAATGACAGCATGAGGTGTCTCCCGAGCCGGGGGACGACAATCGAATCCTTTCGAAGGACATGAGCATGTGCCTCTGGGTGTGAGATTGTTGTTATGAGGGTCTCGTTGCGAAGCAGGTCGAACATTGCCTGGCTGGTTGATCATTGCCGAGCAGTTCGAACACTGCCGAGGCGTTCGAACATGGCAGGGCGCAATGTTCGTTGCTTTACAACGAGAACTCAGAGGGTAGAGCGACACCAGAGGAATCCAAATGAGACATTCGGAATATATAAATTTCAACGACAAGTAGTATCGATAAAATCTATCATCCAGACATGACTGACAGATAATATTGATGCCTTGGTGGGGCCTTGCCTCACCTAATGGGGGGAGAAGATGTCAGCCGTCGACCACTTCGGTGCTGCCATCCTCGCGCAGGCAGATACGGCGACGCCTGCCGACCTGGAAGCCAAGCATGGCGGCGCTCAGCAGGATCAGCGCGAACAGCGACGCGATCACGCGCAGGTCGGCCGTGATTTCCAGCAGAATACCGACGGCGAGTGGCCCGAGGGCGGCCAGCATGTAGCCGGTGCCTTGTGCCATGCCGGAGAGGGCGCCCGCCAGACGTGCATCGGAGGTGCGCAGCACCAGCAGCGTCAATGCCATCGAGAAGCTGCCCCCCTGGCCGAAACCGAGCAGCACGGCGAACAGCCAGCGCAGTGACAGCGGCCCGATCATCAGTCCCAGCAGGCCGATGGCGGTACAGGACAACAGCAGCAGGATGGCGGGGCGCTGGTCGCGCCCCATGCGGCCGATCACGGGGGCCAACAGGGCGGTGAGCACCTGTGCCATCACCGAGGCGGCCATCAGCCAGCCGGATTCGATATCGCTCAGGCCGCGTTGCTGGAGCAGGAAAGGCAGCCAGCCAAAGACGATATAGGCCAGGGAAGACTGGCAGCCCATGAAGAAGGTGACCTGACGGGCCAGCGGCAGGTGCCACAGACGGGGGGTGGCCTGCTGTTGGCTGGTCATCTTCTCTGGCCACGGGTGGGGCATGCTCAGGCGCCAGGCGGGAAGCGCGATCACTACAAGCAGCGCCCAGCAGGCCAATGAGGCTTGCCAGCTGTCGAGAAGATTGGCCAGTGGCACGCTGAGTCCCGCGGCCAGCGCCGCACCAAGACACAGCGCCATGGTGTAAACGCCGGTGAACAGGTCGGCTCGCTCAGGATGCTCACGCTTGACGATGGCGGGCAGCAGGGTGCCGGCGACGCCGATGCTGCCACCACATAACAGGGTGCCGAGATACAGCAGCAGCGCCATGTCACTGGCCCGCAACCACAGGGCGATGCCGAGAGTGACCAGGGCAAGGCTGAGGGTGCGCTCTACCCCCAGGCGGCGGGCCAGGCGCGGTGCCAGAGGGGCGAACAGCCCCAGGCAGACGACGGGCAGTGTGGTGAGAAGGCCTGCTGCCAGCGTGCTCAGGCCCAGGTCCTGGGTGATGCGATCCAGCAGGGGCGCCAGGGATGACAGCGCCGGACGCAGGTTCAGGGCGACCAGAATCAGGATGAGCAGGAAAAGGGATGCTGGCATTCGGCGCATGAGGAAACCTGAACGAGAGGACAGGTCTGTGAGAATACCGGCATATGCTCAAGCTGTCTTGCCGCGAACCGTTCTTCCTCCAACCGGACCCTGGACAGCAGAACGCTCGGCAGTTGCCGAGCGTTCTGTCTCTATGCGCCTTTCTCGATGGGCCTTTCTCAATTCATCTGTCTCAATGCGCCGCTCCTGTGCCCCTCAGTACTTGGGCTCAAGCTCCAGCTCGCGTGTCGGGCTGTCGATCCTGCGTGCTGCCGCGCGTTGACGCGTCGTGGCGCCGTCGGCATGCACATCGTGGCCGCGGGGAGCGACATTGCGCCATGCGGGCGTCTTCTGCAGGCGCTCGGCATTGGCGCGTGCCGTATTGGAGACTGGCTGGCGACTCGCCTTGGCGCGAATCAGGGTCATGTCCTCAGTGCTCAGCAGCATGCCCTGGGGCGTGCGCTCCAGCACGAGGTGGCCGCGGAAGTGCCAGCAGCGCATGGGGGTATGCGCGACACGATAGCGATGGCCAGCCACCTCCAGCGAGATGGCTTCCTTCGGCTGGCAGCCAAGGGGATGCAGAGTCACTTCCTCCAGCAGCACCAGACGATTGAAGTCGTCAGGCTGAAGCACCTGATTGCCATCATGCATGCGCACCGGAAAGGCATGGTTGTCACGCTGCAGCTCACGCCGCTTGTGACTGACGCTGCCGCTGCCTTCCACGATGCCGGCACCACACACATGCACGAGCTCGCCATCAATCTGTTTGATGACGAGCACCTCGACGTGGCGCTGCTTGAAAAGATGATCACGCAGTGAGCGTAATGGCATGGCTGAAATCCTCATCTACACCATCCGTTGGCTGAGTATATCCGTCAGAGCCCGAGTCATCTCTCTGACCGACAGGCGCTTCCATGCTGCCTGCCAAGTGATATCTCGCACTGATAGCCACATCATACGCCGTTCGTGAGCATTTTTCCCGAATCAAGCACCAGTCTGGGGATAAATCATCTTGTCAGGACGCGGCTTCATGACGCCTCTGTCAGCCAGATGACTGAGGACACTGCCTACCCTTGTCGGGTCACTCGTACTTGCCCAGCACGGCCCGGCAGATATCAGCGAAATTGCGTGCTTCCGGCGGGTGCTCCAGATCGAGCCCCAACGCCTTGCCGACGCGGGAGGCGGCGACCAGACCGCGCACGCAGGGCTTGCCATCGTCGCCCTGCTCGGTCACCAGCAGGTGGGATTCGCCGCTCTGACGCAGTGTCTCGACCAGGTCCCCGACGCGGGCGCGCTTGAGCACGGCGAGAGGAATGCCCTGCAGCTCCGCGCGGGGGATCTGCACCATGTCGGTAGTGACTTCATCGCGCTGAACATTGAAGCGGGTCATGGCGCGCATCACGACTCGGCCACCCTGCAGCTCACGCGAGGTCACCACACCGGTGAAGGTGCCATCATGATCGTGGACCAGCAGCAGGCGCACCCCCGCCTGTTTCATGGTCGCCAATGCCTGACCGATGGAGGCGCTGCCCTGAATGCTGCGACCGGCGGTGACGGCAAAGTCCGTCACCAGCTCACTGGCCGGGCTATCCATGGTGATGTCGCCGATCGGCTGCAAAGGCAGACGAGCGGAGGTGACATGAGAGAGCGTTTCGACGTCGAGGGTATGGTAAGCCGACGGTGCAATGGCATTCATGGACTGACTCCTGTAATCAGATGACGAGCATGTTCTGCGTACTATGAGTCAGGCGAGGGCCAGGAGTTTCCTGCACGATGGGTAACCTCAGGTTGCTACTGTCGCAACAGTGACAGGATTTTCGGTCTGTCGGGTCAATATTCTTCGCTATCTGTGCGAGATGGGAAATGGATAGATTCCATTTAGGAAACAAAGGCCCCGGCAGGCCGGTACTGGCATGAGCCAGCAGTTTTCTTGCCCCTGACAGCAATGATGCCCACTGCACGAGGCGAGTGGGCATCATTGAGCCGATTCAGGGAGTCATCCCTTCATCAGGGGCTGGCGTTCACGCCTGGGCGCGTCACACCCACTCCTTGAGGTCGCCGCGTACGGCATCCAGGAAGGTGATGAAGTCCGTCTGGTCATCGGCGTCGCAACGGTCCACCTTGCAGGCCAGCTTCATCTTGGTGCCGGCGACGATTTCGTCATACACCTCGAGCGTGAGTTTCTCGACGCTGGCATCGGCGGGTTCCTGCTCACCCTCGAGCAGGCTGAACGTTGTCATCAGCGTGCCGCGAAGACGCGTGGTGCCGCCTTCCGCGACCACACGACGCACCTTGAGCCAGCCTTCGCGCACCATGATCTCACCCTGCGCATCGCGTTGCTTGTAGATGGTGCGATAGCATGCATTCTCGGAGACGCCCTTGGCGGCCATGCTTTCATAGGCCTTGATCATGCGCGTCGCCATGGTGCCAGCTTCGGCGATCTTGCGGCGGGCAGCACGATGTTCACGTTCCAGGCGGTCTTGCTTGGAGAAACGCTGCCACAGGTGGAAGTCGCGTGTCAGAGTGGTCGCGTCCATTACAGTCTCTCTTCTCTAAAGCGGCGGGGAAAAGTGGGTGACGGCTACTGCCATGTCCAGGCGCTGATGGTGTCACGAAGGCGGGCGATTGTCTGCCCGGTTCTTGCCTCAGACGTCGAGGAGGGCCCGAGTGCCAGGTGGTCTAGGTCATGCAGGCTGGCGATGAGATGTCAGCATTACCATGCTCAAGAGTACCATTGACTGGTCACGGACTTTTTCCAGCCCGGTCATCATCACGACTGAATCTAGGGCTTAAATCTTCTCTGAACTACTCTGCAAGTCACCCACAAGGCCCACTTTGTGAGAATCTTCGACTGCTGATCCTCGAGATTGCTGATGCTTCACGCTCAGGCTCCTGCTACGTGAGCCACGCCGCTGTGATGGGATTGCCAGTCTCGCAGGGGAGGGCGCCTGGTACACGTGAGTCACATGCTTGACTGCGCTGCATGCCTTGAAGGATGCGCACTGGTAAGGGCTGTCACGTTTCATACAGCAGCGTGAGATAGAATAGGCAGGTAAAATCATCAGGTAGCGCGCAGCGGAGGCACACGGGAAGTGCCGTAAATGAGGAAGGAATCATGGCGAAAGCAGATCGCCGTCGCAAAGCGGGAAGTCGGCAGGGTGTCTTGCGCACGGTAAACATGAAGTGGCGGTGGCCAGCTCCAGCGGGGCTGGCTGAGCGGCACCTCGTGCTTTATCAGTTGTTCATGTGGATCTATATCAGTGCGCTCGGCTGCCAGCTGGGCTACTTCGCTCTGCTGGGCCTGCAGCCTTATCCGCAGCCGGTGGTGATCAATGTCATCGGCGTCCTGATCAACGTCCTGGCCATCATGTTCCACCGCAAGGGGTACATGAATTCCGCGTTGCTGTTGCTGGTGGTGCCGATGTCGGCCAAGGCGGCATGGTGGGAATATCAGTTCGGCGCCGAGGGTGGCTTCGAGTATTTCCATATCGTCGCCATCTTCTTCATCTGTATCGCGTCCCTGTCACGCATTCAACGGCTATTGTTCAGTGGTGTCCTGCTGCTGTTCTATATCGG
>NZ_CFDJES010000054.1:0-12665 GCF_983723665.1 Cobetia sp.
GTGGCTTTGTCTTGCTACGTGAAATCAACGATAATGCGCCGCGTCAGATCAGGGTGGCGACAATCCGTCAGCCTGATCTCGCCATTCGGCCCGCGCGCAACACTACCCCGCTGCTCCCGGGTCTGCTGGTGACCCACCCCTGTCGCTAGCCAACGGCTTCTCGGCACGTCTTCTTGCCTGACCGACCACCTCATCGGTCACCTGATGACGCCTGCTGCAACGCATCTGCTGAATCCGTAGGACGTCATAGTGAAAACACGACTTTCCAGCCTCGATATCGTGGCGCTGGGCTTCATGACCTTTGCCCTCTTTCTGGGCGCAGGCAATATCATCTTCCCGCCTCAGGTGGGTCAGGGCGCGGGTGCCGAATTCTGGCCGGCGGCACTGGGCTTTCTGGCCACCGGTGTCGGCATGCCGCTGGCCGGTATCGTCGCAGTGGCCGTGATCGGCGGCGGCCTCGACAAGATCACCTCGCCGTTGCCCAAGTGGGCGGCCGCGGCCTTCGGCGTCGCCATCTACCTGTCCATCGGGCCGATGTTCGCGATTCCGCGCACCGGCACCGTGGCCTTCGAGATGGGCATGCGCCCCTTCATCGACATGTCAGCACAGAGCGGCCTGGCCCTGCATTCGGTGCTGTTCTTCGGCATCGCCACGCTGATCGCGCTGAGCCCGGGCAAGTTGATGGATGTGGTCGGCAAGTGGCTGACGCCGCTGCTGATCGCGCTGCTGGCGCTGATCGCGCTGTTCACCATCATCGACCCACAGGGACCGCTGGGGCCGGTGAGTCCCGAATGGGCCGAGGCGCCGTTCATGACCGGCTTCCAGCAGGGCTACCTGACCATGGATGCGCTGGCCTCGATGGTGTTCGGCATCCTGATCGTCTCGGCGATCAAGGCGCGCGGCATCACCGCGACCGCTGACGTGACCCGCTACACCCTGTGGGCCGGCGCCATCGCCGCCATCTGTCTGGCCGCCGTCTATCTGCCGCTGACCTACATGGGCGCCACCAGCCATGCACTGGTCAGCGAAGCGGCCAAGGGCGAGCTGATCCCGGTCTACGTCGAGGCGCTGTTCGGCGATGCCGGCAAGCTGATCCTGGCGCTGGTCATCACCCTGGCGTGTCTGACCACCGCGGTGGGCCTGTTGACCTCCTGCGGCGAGTTCTTCCATCGCCTGCTGCCGAGCGTGCCCTACCGCCTGCTGGTGATCGTGATGGCCGTGGCCTCGGCGTTGATCGCCAATCTGGGCCTCTCGACCCTGATCAGCGTCTCGATTCCGGTACTGGTGACGCTCTATCCGCTGGTGCTGGTGCTGACGCTGCTGTCCTACCTGCGTCCGCGCCTGCACGATGCGCCGCGCGTGTTCGCCTGGACTCTGGGCCTGACGCTGCTGGTCAGCCTGCTGGATGGCTTCGAAGCCAGTGGCATCGACTCGCTGATGGCCATCTCGCACCGCATCGAGCCGCTGCTGCCGCTGGCCTCGATGAATCTGGGCTGGCTGGCGCCGGCGCTGGCGGGGCTGATCATCGGCATGCTGGCCAGCCGTCGTGACCAGACGAACCTGGACCCGGCATTGGCCGCGCAGGACTGAGGCTCACGCCAATCAGTCACGCAGCGTGACCAGAAACACGAAAGCCCGCCTCTCCAACGAGAGGCGGGCTTTTTGTTGCCACACGACAGCTGACCGAAAACAGATGACAGGCACCCGTCCGCTGTCAGGCGACCGTCAGCGCGGCGTAGTGCGCGACAGGCCCAGCTGAGCCAGGGTGGCGTCATCCAGCGCATGCACGGCCTCGACGCCGCTCAGCGCCGTGAAGTAGTCCGGTGTCAGGAAGTCGCGCCCGCCAAGCAGGTGCTCCAGGTATTCGCGCGCCGGCTTGAGGCCCTCGGCGGTGCGCTCGGGCAGCGCCACATACACCCAGGCGTCGATCACGCCTTCGCGGGTGACGATGGGATGTAGGAAACGCTCATATTCATGCGGGCGGCCTTCGAAGGGGTCCATCAGCGTGATCTGCTCGGCCTCGAGCAGCTCGTACAGCACGCCTTCGACGCGCTCGCCCGGCGCGGGCTGCACGTTGGCATGCGCAATACCATCGACCCGAGAAGCCTTGTCGAAACTCAGGCGATGCTCTTGCAGCCAACCATGCACGGCCCGCCGCGTCTCGCCGATGCGTGCCACGACACGCGCCGGATTCATGTTGCTGCCGTAGGCGAAGTAATAGGCCATGCAAGCTCCTGACAGTTGTCTCGAGGCGCAATGCGAGGGCATCACGCGCGAAGGGCTCAGTGGGAGGTGCCGGGTAGAGGAGACTCGGTGCGAGGTGAGATGCCTGCCCGGCAATCAGTGCGTCGTGATCAGCGTGTCGATCTCGCGAATCACTTCCGTCATCGCCACGCGGCGCTCGGGACGGGCATCCTTCAACCAAGCCTCGATGGCCGGCGCCACTTCACACTTGGCGGGGAACGGCGCACGGGCATCGCACAGCGCTTGCAGACGAGCGATGAACACGAAGCGCAGCCACTGGCCCATGTCCATGCGATCGACACAGAATGGCTCCACACTCATGAAGGCCTGCGGGGATGGCGTGTCCATGCGCCACAGGTCTGCTGCCTTCATGGTCGCTTCCAGACGTGCCAGCAGCGCGCGCAGCTCGTCGTAGGGATTGCCGGCGATCTCGCCGTCCTGGGGTTGTTCAGTCGGATTCATGCGACCTCCGTCAAATCATGCATGGTTCGTTCACGCTATTATCCCGATGATGCTCACGGAAGGCCAGGAGGCCGCATGGCAGACACGCTGTTCAATGATGTGATGATACTGCTGGGGGCCTCGGTGGTGGCCGCGGCGCTGTTCCGCCGCCTGCATCTGCCGCCGGTGCTGGCCTATCTGGCGGTCGGCTTTCTGGTCGGCCCTCATCTGGCGGGCTGGATCGGTCGCCCGGAAGAACTCGCCTTCCTGTCGGAATTCGGGCTGGTATTTCTGCTCTTCTCCCTCGGCCTCGAATTCTCGGTGCCGCGCATGCGCGCGCTCAAGACCACGGTGTTCGGGCTGGGTGCCTGTCAGGTGGCGGTATGCAGCGGCCTGTTCTGGGCGCTGGGCTCGGCGCTTGGCCTGTCGCCGGCGGCGGCGCTGGTCGCGGCCGGTGCGCTGGGGCTTTCCTCCACCGCCATCGTCACGCGGGAACTGGCGCGCTGGAATGAGCTGGACAGCCCCCACGGCCACGCCGCCGTGGGCGTGCTGCTGTTCCAGGATCTCGCCGCCCTGCTGTTCCTGATCCTGATTCCGGCCATGGCCGGTGATGGCAGCCAGCTGCTCAGCGACCTGGGCCTGATGCTCATCAAGGGGCTCGGGCTGGTGGCGGTGATGCTGATGATCGGCAAGTGGGTGCTGCCGTTCGTGTTCCAGGAAATCTCGCGCGCGCGCTCGGAGGAGCTGTTCGTGCTCACCGTGCTGCTGGTGGCGCTGTTCTCCGCCTGGCTGACCCACAGCCTGCATCTGTCGATGGCGCTGGGCGCCTTCCTGGCCGGAATGATGCTCGGCGAGAGTCATTTCCGCCATCAGATCGAGGCCGACATCCGACCCTTCCGCGATATCCTGCTGGGGCTGTTCTTCGTCTCGGTGGGCATGTTGCTGGACCCGCAGGTGTTGCTGGCCCAGTGGTATTGGGTCGTCATCGGCGTGGCCTGCCTGCTGGCGACCAAGGCACTGCTGATCACCGGGCTGGCGCGCCTCTCCGGCCGCCCACTGGACAGCGCGCTGCGCACTGGCCTGGTGCTGTCCCAGGGCGGCGAATTCGGCTTCGCGCTGCTGGCCCTGGCCAGTCAGCAACGCCTGATGGACAACGAGACCGTGGGTCTGGTGGTGGCGATCATCATCGGCTCGCTGGTGGTCACGCCAAGCCTGATTCGCCACAACCAGCAACTGACGCGCCGCCTGTGTCGCTCCACCACGCCCACCCAGGAGAACCCGCACACCACCGCGGAGCTGAGCGCCGCCACCGCCCCGCTCAGTGGCCATGTCATCGTGTGTGGGTTCGGGCGTGTCGGCCAGACGGTGGGGAGATTTCTCACTCAGGAAAAGCTTGAGTGGATCGCCATCGATGCCGACCCCATTCGCGTCCACGAGGCCGCCAGCGCCGGTGAGCCGGTGGTGTTCGGTGATGCGCAGCGACTGGAAATCCTGCGCGCGCTCGGTATCGAGCGCGCCCGTCAGGTGGTGATCACCGTCAATCAGCTCTCTCACGCGCTGGCCATTCTGCGTGCCATCCAGCCGTTGGAGCTCGAGAACCTCAAGGTGCTGGTGCGCACCCAGGATGACGCGGACCTCGAGACCTACAAGGCCGCCGGGGCCACCGAGGTGATTCCCGAGGTGCTCGAGGGCTCGCTGATGCTGGTCTCGCATGTGCTGGTCAATCTCGAGGTACCCTTCCGCCGCGTGGCGCGCTCGATCCAGAATGCGCGCGAAGCGCGCTACAGCATGCTGCATGGCTATTTCCATGGTCAGCAGTCCCAGCTGACCGACAAACGCGGCAACCCGCTGCTGCGGCGTCATCCGCTGACGCTGACCGCCGATGCCTGGGCCTGTGGCCGGCGACTGGACGACATCGCCCTGCCGGAAGTGTGCGGCATTCTCGTCTCACGCGTGGTGCGCGCCAGTGGCGAGAACCTGGAAGAACCCACCGGCGACCTGACGCTGGCGTGTGGCGATACACTGGTATTATCGGGACTGGCTGATCATATTGAAGAGGCGGAAACCCGCCTGCTGACCGGCTGAAAAACCTTGAGCGGCAGGCGACACCCAAGACTCCGCCGTCTGCTGTCCTGCCGCCAGCAACCGCGCTGGCGAGTGGATGGGAGAGCGTCACAGAGAGTCAGCTCGGATGAAGATACTGATGAGCACACTGAAGGGATCGACATGTCAGGGGGCACGGCCCTGCATGGGAGATAGCACCCATCACCAGGAGGCAATACACATGGAAAGCGCAGGCGTACACAACTACATGGAGCAGCTGGTGCTCGACCAGCTGCGCTTGCATCCCGATAGCCACGCCATGGATGTCGACAGCCGCGAAGACGTGGCCTGCATCGCGCTCAATCAGCTGGCGCCCCGCTATATCCGCCACGACGTCGACATGGCGTTCTACATGGCGCCCGCCGAGCAGGAGCTGCTGGAAGAGCGCGTCTCGATGGCGCTTCAGGAAGCCTTCGACAAGGTGCGCTCGATGCCCCGCCACGGCTAGCCAAGCGCTGCGGCCCCATGAAGCGTCGCCCTGAACGCGCCCTGCAACACCAGAAGCGGATCAATGATCACCGCCAGAGAAACGACAACGGCCACCGCGATGGATATCGCGGTGGCCGTTGTGTCTGTCGCAGATGCTGCCCGAGGCGTTACCTCACGTGACCTGAGGGGCATTCCCTCAACCGGGCAGCATCAGATTCCCTCGGCGCACTGCGGCGGCACTTCATCCAGCACCTTGCGCAGGAAGGCACGCGTGCGGTCATCCTTCGGCGCACTGAACAGCTGACTCGGCGGCCCCTGTTCGACGATACGTCCGCCTTCCATGAAGATGACCCGGTCGGCGACTTCCCGCGCGAACTGCATCTCGTGGGTGACCACGATCATGGTCTGGCGCTCGACCGCCAGCTGCTTCATCAGCTCCAGCACCTCGTCAACCCATTCAGGGTCCAGTGCCGAGGTCGGCTCATCGAACAGGATCACCTCGGCCTGGGCGGCCATGGCGCGCCCGATGCCGATACGCTGCTGCTGACCGCCTGACAGAGCCGCCGGGAAGGCATCCGCCTTCTCGCTCATGCCGATACGCTCGAGAATCTCGCGCGCTCGCTGGTGCGCCTTGGCCTTGGGCCAGCCGTTGACGACGATCAGGCCCTCGGCAATGTTCTCCAGCGCCGTCTTGTTGGCGAACAGCGCATAGTTCTGGAACACGAAGGCACTGCTGCGACGCAGACCGAGAATGTCGTGACGGCTGGCGCGTGTGGCCTCGACCTTGCGTTCGCCGATCTGGATCTCGCCACCATCGGGCTGCTCGAGGAAGTTGATGCAGCGCAGCAGCGTGGACTTGCCGGTGCCTGACGGGCCGATGACGACGATGATCTCACCCTGCTTCACTTCCAGAGTGATGCCATCGAGTACGGCCTGCCCGCCGAATTTCTTGACCAGGTTTCTGACTGCAATCATCGCTGATAGGCCTTGTTGAGACGTTTCTCCATCCAGCGCTGCACGAAGGACAGCCCTTCCACCATCACCCAGTAGACGATGGCCACCATGATGAAGGATTCAAAGTACAGGAAGCTGCTGGCCGCTTCCTTCTGGGTCGCGCCCATCAACTCGGTCACCCCCAGCGTGAAGGCCAGCGACGTGGACTTGATCATGTCCACGAAGTAGTTCATCAGCGTGGGGGCCGCCACGCGGGCCGCCTGGGGCAGCACGATGCGTCGCATCAGCTGGACATTGGTCATGCCGATCGAGAGCGCCGCCTCGGTCTGGCTGCGATCGACCCCGACGATGGCGGCGCGGATGGATTCGGCCATGTAGGCCGAGAAGTGCAGCGTCAGGCCGAGAATCGTCGCGGTGACGCCATCGATCTGGGTCAGGAACGCCATCACCTGCGGCAGGCCGTAGTAGAACAGGAACAACTGCACCAGCAGCGGCGTGCCGCGGAAGAAGGAGATGAACACGATGGTCAGCGCATTCAGCACCGGCACCTTGAGCACCCGCACTACCGCCAACAGCGAGGCCAGCACCAGCGCGGCCACCATGCCGATACAGGCCATCTTGAGTGTCAGTGGCAGGTATTTGAGCATGACCGGCAACAGGCCAAGCATGTAATCGATATTGAGAGTATCCATTCGTTATCCGGACAGGCTGGGGGCTTGGCTGAGGGTCTGGAAAGACACCCGTCGACATGACGACAACGGGGCGACGGTCAAGCCGTCACCCCGTTTGCACATGACATATCCTTGCATGCGCCCTTGTATCAGGGCGCAGCGGGCAATGTTCAAGGCGTGGTGATGTCGTTGCCGAACCACTTGTTGGAAATCTCGGCCAGGCGGCCATTTTCCTTGAGCTCGGTCAGCGCGGCATCCACCTCGTCACGCTTGGCCTCGCCTTCGGCGTCCTTGCGGAACGGCAGTGCGTTCTCGAGACGCGAGAACGGCTTGCCAGCCAGTTCCAGCGGCAGCGGCGTCTTCTGGATCACCTGACTTGCGCTGACGCGGTCCATCACGAAGGCATCGACACGGCCCAGGGCGGTGTCCTGCTCGATGTTGGACTCATAGGTCTTGATGTCGATCTGGTCGGCGTAGGGCAGCTCTTTCATCAGCGCTTCGTAGTTGGAGCCCAGGTTGACCGCCACGCTGTGGCCCTTGAGGGACTCGACGCCGGTGATCTCGTCATTGCCGCGACGCTTGACCACCTGAGCCCCGTCATAGACGTAGGGCTGGGTGAAGGCGAACTTGGCCTTACGCGCATCGGTGATGGTGATCTGGTTGGCCACGGTGTCGATGCGGCCGGCTTCCAGCGAGCCGATCAGGCCGGAGAAGCTCATGGTCACGAATTCGATGTCGTCACCGGTGATCTCGCCGACGGCGTTGAGGACATCCACTTCAAAGCCCTGCAGCTTGTCCTGCTTGACGAAGGTGAACGGGAAGTAGCCGCCCGACATGCCGACCTTGAGGGTGTCAGCCTGTGCCGCCAGGCTGCCCAGGGTGGTCGCGCCCAGCGCGGCAGCCATCACGGCGCCCTTGAGAGCGGTAGAAGAGAAGACAGCTGCGAGCGAACGTGATTGGCGCATCGGGATTCCTCGTGGATCGCAAGACTGAGCCATTGGCGCTGGACGGTCGCTGACATTCGGCTGATTGCGGATGTCGAGCCAACAGAACAGGTATAAGCACAGCCTTTTATATGTGATTTGGTTGTATAGGATAACGGGACTGCCCCGCATTCCCAATCATTTCATCCCTTAAGGTCATAACCAGAAGGAATAAGACAGCATTCCTGTCAATGAGCGCGATTCTAGCATGCCTGTCATGGCGGGCCAGTGACGCCGTATGGGCCACCTGCAGCGCTAGATGTCAGCCTGACGACAAGTGGATGACAGTTATTCACGCCATCCGTGGACGATGCTGTGGATAACCCGTCTCGGTCACGCTGCAAGCCGCGCCAGCCGTGGGATGACGAAAATTGATCAAAAAATCATCAACCTGCAAAACGCTCAGCGGGACTTGAGGTGCCGCGTCATCTGTCAAGCCGTCACGGGTCGAAAGAGCGGCCATAATAGGCACAGGTCGCCCTCTTTCCTCTGGCCGCCATCACACGCCAGCGGGTGGCATGACAGCCGGTGAATCGCTAAAGTCGCTGCCATTCCAAACATGCTCAGGCACATGTCACGCGCCGGCAGCTGTCACTCAACGACACATGCCACGCCTGGCAATGATGCTCGACAAGACTCTTTTCTTCCGTTCTTCCGCACGCCCAGCCAAGGCGTGGTGGAGACACAGCCGTGGTGAGCCTCATGACTCCTCTCTCTTCCTTGAGCAACTTCTTCACACGCACCGGCGCCGAGCTGCACCTTTATCACCTGGGACGCACCCTGGCGCCGCTCAGTCTTGAGCAACTCGAAGCCTTCGAGACCGAACAGCAGCCGTGGGAGCAGCCCTTCAAGGGCCAGGCCCGCCTGGCATGCGTGTTCCGTCCGGCCGGGCTCGACGATCCGCTGGTGTGGTTTCTGGCCCTGCCGCTGGATGAGGAAGGTCGTCTGTCTCCCGCGCAACGCGATGCCTTCCTCGAACGCCTGATCACGACGCTGGGTCAGACGGCGCTGACCGTCGGCCGGCCTGATCTCCAGCAGGCCGAGGCTGGCAAGATCGACAACCTGATGCAGGACAACCCGCTGGCCTTCACGCCGGACGACAGCCTGCGCGCCATGCTGCACGCCCGCGCCAGCCTCGATTGCGACCGCCCTGCCAGCCAGTACTACGAGCTCGCCGAGCAGTATCTCACCGCCCAGCTACCGCTGGATGACTGGCCGTCACTCGGCCTGCAGGGTATTGCCGACGTGCTGACACGACGCGGCGAGTTGTCCAGCGAGCTTGCCGCCGCCTTCGTGCAGCGTCTGGCTGACCTGCCGGATACGCCGCTGCGCGCCATCGCGCTGTGTCTGGAGCAGGCGCCGCCCGCCCATGCCCAGCTGGCTGGCCAGCTGCCGGAGGAATACGAGACCGAGCTGCTCTCCGCCCTGATCGCGCGTGGCCAGGCCGCGCGTGACCTGGGGGACCTGGAGACGCTGTGCGCCTGCCTGCGGGCCGCCGGTGCCAGCCCACGGCCTGCGGCGGCGGAGTGGATCGATGCCCTGCTGGCCGACGACGAGGCCGTCAATGTCGACGTGCTGGTCGCGATCGCCGCGCGCGGCTACGCCCACCTGGAAGATGCCGAACGTCTGCCGGCCTTCCTGACCCGCCTGGCCAGCTGCCCGCAGGCCAACTTCGCCGGCCTGGCCCGCGACCTCGCCCTGATTCCGCGTCTGCGTCTGCCGGTGCTGATGACGCTGCGCAATGCAAGCGCGGACAGCCCGCTGGGTCAGGCGCTCGCCGCCCTGACTCGCCAGGCCGATACCGGCAATCCTGCCCCGCGTCATTGACGCCGGGCATGCCCGCAGGTGACAGTGCTTGAGATCATGCGCATAACCCACGACACTTGATCGGACACTTGCTCAAGGCATGGAATCGGGGCTGATCGGCACCGGTGAACAGGGCAAGTTGCGACGCGCCAGTTGTACGACGTTACCCGCGCCTGTGGCCGTGGGTGACTTGTCCAGCGCCCGCAAGCGAGGCGTCCGGCGGCGATGAAAGCGCGCCATCACCGCGTGCCATCACCGCGTGCCCGGGCCGGTTTTGCCGGGCGCTGTCCGCGCCACAGTCATCCCCGATTCGTGACGCGAAAAAAGAGGCTTCAGCAAGGATTGCTGTCAGTACGTTAAGTGACTATGCTGCGCGCCCGCCTGGCCATTACCCCGCCATGCCGGCAACGCACATTATGCTGTGCCGCGCCTGCCCGGTGTCTTCATGCCGTGAGCCGCTGCCCGCTTCGCTCACGCCCTCTGATTCAGGATGAAACATGTCGCATCACAAGAACACTTCGCGTCATCACATCGACAAGGCACCGCCCCTCGATCTCAAGACACTGAATCATGACCTGCTGGGCTTTCGCCCGCGGGGCGTGGTGGGTCGGCGTGAGCTGATCGAGCTGCCGGAGCTCAAGCTGCACCTCAATGCCAAGATCGACACCGGTGCGCATTCCAGTGCGCTGCATGCCGAGAGCATCGAGGTCTTCGAACACAACGATGATCTGTGGGTTCGCTTCATCACCCGGACCGGCGGTAGCGACTCCCCGCCGCATACGGTCGAGACGCCGGTGCATGATCGCCGCCGCGTGCGCTCATCCAATGGTCAGGCCGAATGGCGCTACGCGATCCGCTCGCGCATGAAGCTGGCCGGGCTCGACTACGATATCGACATGACGCTGGTGGACCGCTCCCAGATGCGTCACCCCATTCTGCTGGGGCGCCGTGCCCTGCGTCGCCTGCTGGTCGCACCAGGCGCCGCCTATCTGCATGGCGAACCCTGACGGCACCAGCCAGGCGCGCGGCGGCATGCTTCGGCATCTCGCCTCAAGACGCTGGCCCCGCTGCCATCTGCATCACGTGACGCCTCGATACGACAAGGGCTTCACCGGCGAATACCACGCCTCCTGACGGGCATCACGTCAGTCTTCTTCTGATTCATTCCTATCTCTGTCTGGCCCATTCGGCTCCGGAGGATTTCATGCATATCGGTATCCTGTCGCGTAACTCACGCCTCTACTCCACCCGTCGCCTGATCGAGGCCGCCGAGGCACGTGGCCACACCGCACGCGTGGTGGACACGCTGCGTTGCTACATGAACATCGCCTCGCACCGCCCCTCCATCCATTACAAGGGCGCCGAGATCGAGCACTTCGACGCCGTCGTGCCGCGCATCGGTGCCTCCGTCACCTTTTATGGCTGCGCCGTGCTGCGTCAGTTCGAGATGATGGGCACCTACGTCGTCAATGATTCCGTGGCCATCTCCCGCTCACGCGACAAGCTGCGCTCCCTGCAGCTGCTGTCGCGCAAGGGGCTGGGTCTGCCGGTCACCGGCTTCGCGCATTCGCCGGATGACATCCCCGACCTGATCACCATGGTCAAGGGCGCGCCGCTGGTCATCAAGCTGCTGGAAGGCACCCAGGGCATCGGCGTGGTACTCGCCGAGACCAACCAGGCCGCCGAGAGCGTGATCCAGGCCTTCATGGGCATGAAAGCCAACATCATGGTGCAGGAATACATCAAGGAAGCGCGTGGCGCCGACATCCGCTGCCTGGTGGTGGGTGACAAGGTGGTGGCGTCAATGAAGCGTCAGGCGGCCGATGGCGAGTTCCGCTCCAACCTGCACCGTGGCGGCACCGCGAGCGAGATCCGCATCACGCCGGAAGAGCGCTCCACCGCCATCCGCGCCGCCAAGGCCATGGGCCTGTCCGTCGCCGGTGTCGACCTGCTGCGCGCCAATCATGGCCCGGTGATCATGGAAGTGAACTCCTCGCCGGGCCTGCAGGGCATCGAGACGGCCACCGGCAAGGACATCGCCGGCTTGATCATCGATCACATCGCCAAGTCCGCCGCGCCGGCCAAGAAGATTCCGCCCAAGCCCAAGGGCTGAGGGCTTGAGTCTTAGGGCTGAAGCCTGAGGGCATTGCGCGCAACGTTTCCCAAGGGTGCAGGTCGTCATGACTGCACCCTTGGCGTCTCTGGGCCAGATAGCTTTACGGGCAAGGGGCTGGGCGACGAAACAGGGCAAGGCCAGCGTCTGGAAGGCAACGATGATCGTCACCAGAACGTCATTGTATTGTCGTAAACTGCAGGGATTGACAGTGCGGGAATAAATATCCTGACTTTCTGCCCTTCAGGGGTAGAAAAACACTGTTTTCACCCGCACAATCTCTTCTGACGGAGGAGGTGACCGCCCATGTTTCTCGACAATCGCCAGGTGGCGATGGATAGCGTCCAGGAAGCCCTGGCAGACAGTCTTGATTATTTCGAGGATAACGCCGAACGGCTGCGTCCCGCGCTCCTGAAGGCCTTCGAGCCCTTCTATGCGAGCCGTGTCGAGCTCAAACAGGCCCTGGAAGTCGAGACACGCAAGCATCTGAGCCTGATGCCGCGCGACGCCGATGTCGAGCGCGATGACTACATGTGGCTGTGGAGTCGCCTGAAGAGCATCGTCGGCAATGACAATCAGGTGCTGATCAACGAGCTGCTCGAACAGGAACGCGTCCTGATGCAGGCCTGCTCGACCGCCTTCACGCATCCGCTGCCTGACAGCATGGAAAAGGTACTGGAAGGCATCTTCCACAACTGCCGCCATCTGATTCGCGAGCTGTACCGTCACCAGACAGGTCAGGCCGCCCGCCGCCGCGCCGGCTAGCCACCTGCCCGCCGCCAGGCCGTGAACGCAAGACGCCCCGCCTTCCAAAGGAAGTGCGGGGCGTCTTCGTATTGACCCTATGCATCTGGCGAGACCAATGCGCGGCTAGTTCGTATCAGACCTGACAGGCAGCCACTGGAGCAATGCCTGCTTCAC
>NZ_CFDJES010000054.1:12765-19515 GCF_983723665.1 Cobetia sp.
CGGCGACATCACGTGCTTGTCTGAGGAGTGAGATGATGAGTGCGATGACAACACCGGCGTCGGCAGCGACTCCTGCGGCCCGAGGAAGCGCGGCTTGCGCCCCCACAGGTAGAGATCACCCACTGTCGCCGCACGGGCCAGCCACTCGCGCAGCATCAGCTTGAGCCCCGGCGGCTGGCGCTCGGAGATGGCCGGGCAGCCCACCGCCTCCAGACCCAGCGCATCGGCGATGAACAGCGCACGCGGCAGGTGCCACGGCTGGGTGACCAGCACCGCCTCGTCGACACCGAAGACCTTGTGCGCTCGCACGAGGGTATCGAAGGTGGAGAAGCCCGCGTAATCGAGCGTCATGAACTCCTGCGGCACGTTGCGCGCTCGCAGGTCACGCCACATGGTCATCGGCTCATTGTAGTAACGCGTGCGGTTGTCTCCCGAGAGCAGCAGGTTGGAGACGCGGCGCAGGCGGTAGAGCTGGGCGGCGGTATCAAGGCGTGCCTGATAGTGTGGATTGCTGCCCCCGCCCACCAGGCCGTGGGAGGTACCGAACACGATCCCCACCTCACGGCTCTGACAGGTCAGCGGTGACGTGGCAATGCGATCGTGCGTTGCCATCACGACCCAGAGGTTGAGCCCGACCACCGTCATTGCACCGGCGGCCAGCAGACCGACGATGGTCCAGCCAGCCCGCATGATCACTCGCTGCATCTCTTCCTCACGCCCATCCCTGCCTGTCTTTCCTGCCGTTACCGTCACATCGTGCAGGCATGAGCGCCCAGCCTACCCAAGCGGCCGAGGCTCTGCCAGCACTGACTGTTCCCCGGCCACGCATGCGGGTGACTCCGCTCAGTCTTCCTGCACCATCACGGCCTTGACGTTGACTGGCACCTGGGTCGCGATGTTGCCAAGCCCGGCCAGGTCACGCAGGGTGCGAATGCCATCGACCAGCGCGAACTGCTCAGCATCGACCATCACCGGCGTGAGGGTCTGCACCAGCCAGCGATCGCCGCGCAGGCGCGTCACCTGCAGGCTCATCGGCAGGTTCTGGGTGTTGTCGTGCAGCGTCAGCTGGCCTTCGACATCCACCTGCTGGGTATCGCCCGGCTCCATCACCTTGAGGGTCGGCATGTCGAGACTGGCGGTCATCACGGCCAACGGATAGGTGCCGGACTCGAACAGCTTCTCGCTGACGCGCTGGTCACGAATGTCGATGCCGGTACTGGCGGAGTCGAGGTCGATCTCCACCGACAGCTGACCGGCGTCATTGACGCGCGCACGCCAGGAGGTGAAGGCATCCGTCTCGACGGTGCTGGCGCCCGACTTGGCCATCTTGGTGGTCTGGAAGCTCAGCTGTGAGACGTCGCCATCCAGCTTCCAGGCGGCCTGCGCGCTGGCAGCGGTGCTCAGGATCAGGGTGGCGGTCAGGGTGCGCAGCGCAGTCTGGAATCGCATTGGGGAGTCTTCCTTGAGGCAGGTGATACGGGAAACCGTCAAACGGACGTGCCGACGCGGCCCGAGGCAGCAACTTGCCCGGACGCTCAGCAACGTGAATTGGATAGCCGGATGGACGAGAGGTTCCCGCCCACCCGGTTGCGTTTGCTGCATCTCACCCGAGTGTTACTGCGACTACCGGCCATGAAAGGCCTCCAGGGAGCCGCAGACAACAAAGGGCGACAACAGCAGACGACTAAGGTGCGCTGATGATGCTCAGAACATGCCCAGTTCCAGGCGGGCATCCTCACTCATCATCTCGCGCGACCAGGCAGGCGAGAACACGATCTCGACATGGACCTTGGAGACATCTTCGGCGCCAAGAATCTTGCGCTTGGCGTCCTCGGCGATGACGTTGCCCATGCCGCAGCCCGGCGCGGTCAACGTCATCTTGAGATTGACCATCTTCTCGCCGCTGATCAGGGTGTCGATACGACAGCCATAGACCAGCCCCAGCTCGACGATGTCGACCGGGATCTCGGGGTCGAAGCAGGTGCGCAGCTGGGCCCAGACGAAGGCCTCGATGTCGGCATCGCTCTGGCCGGCCGGCAGATGCGGACGCGGCACGGCGTCCAGCCCCAGCGCATCGAGGCTGAAGCTCTCGATCAGGTACATGCGACCCTCGAAGGCGACGCTGACGGTGCCGCCCTTGGCCTGCATGACTTCGACCACCGAGTCCTCGTGCAGGGTCACCGACTTGCCGAACGGTACCGAGATGCCCTCCACGTCCCGCTGCAACGGCATCTTCTGGCCCTTGCCGAGGCTGGCCAGCTGGTCTTCAGTGTGGCTCATGCCCTCTCCTTGCCGAGCCGCATGACAACATGCGGCTCGTGAATTCTGTTGGTTCACTCAAGACGTGCGGGTGACAACATCCCCTGGCAAGTGCCGATACCAATGAGGCCCGCCATGCGCGAGCCTCATTGATCAGCGCCCGTCAGGGCCACCGCAGGGTGGTGCTCAGCGCACCATGGTCAGCACACGCTGCAGGGCATCGACGAACATGTCGATCTCTTCCGGCGTGTTGTAGGCCGCGAAGGAGGCCCGACAGGTGGCGTCGACACCGAAGCGACGCAGCACCGGCTGCGCGCAGTGGTGGCCGGTACGGATGGCGACCCCCAGCTGGTCGATCAGCAGACCGATATCCTGGGCGTGGGCACCATCGACCACGAAGGAGATCGCGCCCGCCTTGTCGGGCGAGTTGCCGATGATGCGCAGGCCGTCCACTTCGCGCATGCGCTCGCTGGCATGGTGCATCAGCTGCTGTTCCCAGCGCGTGATCAGCGCCATGTGGGTGCAGTCCAGCCAGTCGATGGCCTTGCCCAGCCCGATGACCTCGGCGATGGGCGGCGTGCCGGCCTCGAACTTGTGCGGCAGGTCCGCGAACAGGGTGCCATTCTCGAACGACACCGTGCGGATCATCTCACCGCCACCCTGCCACGGCGGCATCGCCTCCAGCAGCGCTTCCTTGCCGTAGAGCACACCGATGCCGGTCGGGCCGTACATCTTGTGGCCCGAGAAGACATAGAAGTCAGCATCGATCTCGCGCACATCGACCTGCTGATGCGGCACCGCCTGGGCGCCATCGACCAGAATCAGCGCGTCGTGAGCGTGTGCCAGCTTCGCCATCTCGGCCACCGGGTTGATGCTGCCCAGGGCGTTGGAGACCTGATTGACGCAGACCAGACGCGTCTTCTCGCCCAACAGGTGGCGGTAGGCTGCCATGTCGAGCACGCCATCGTCGTCACACGGGATGACCTTGATGACGATATCGAGACGCTCGGCCAGAAGCTGCCACGGCACGATGTTGGCGTGATGCTCCATCACCGAGATCAGCACTTCATCGCCGGCATTCAGCCAGTTGGCTCCCCAGCTGTTGGCGACCAGATTGATCGCCTCGGTGGTGCCACGCGTGAAGATGACTTCCCGCGTCAAACGCGCATTGATGAAGCTGCGCACCTTCTCACGCGTGCCTTCGAAGGCCGCCGTCGCCTCATCCGCCAGGGTATGCAGGCCGCGGTGGATGTTGGCATTGGTCTTGCGGTAGTAGTCGCTCATCGCGTCGATGACGGCGGTCGGCGTCTGGCTGGTGGCGGCGCTGTCCAGATAGATCAGCGGCACATCACCATGCACGCGACGCTCGAGGATCGGAAAATCCTCGCGTACCCGCACGACGTCGAGCATCAGGTTGTCGAGTGCGCTCATGCAAAGTCCTCATCACGTGCCACCGCCACGGCGCCACCGCCCAGCTCGACGCTGAGATCGACCAGCTCATCGAGGTGGAAGCGTGACGGCAGGCGCCCCGCGACACTGCGCTCGATGCGCTCAGCGATGGCGTCGATGCCCAGGCCGGTCATGACTTCGTTGGCGAAGGCCAGGGTCAAAAGGCCACGGGCGGTCTGCTCATCGATGCCACGGGCGCGCAGCGCGAACACGGCGGTCTCGTCGAGCTGACCGGTCGTGGTGCCGTGGGAGCACTTGACGTCATCGGCGTAGATCTCGAGTTCCGGCTTGGTGTTGATCTCGGCGCGGTCCGACAGCAGCAGGTTGGCGTTGTTCTGATGCGCCTCGATCTGCTGACTGTCGCGCTTGACCAGCACGCGGCCATTGAAGACGCCGCGGGCGCGGTCGGCCAGGATACCCTTGTAGTTCTCGTCGGAGAACGTCAGTGCCTCGTTGTGATTGACCAGCGAGTGGGTGTCCACGTGCTGGCGATCACGACCGAAGAACAGGCCATCGAGGCGTGCATGGGCGTTGTTACCGTTCAGGTCGCAGACGATATCGTTGCGCACCAGACCACCACCGGTGTTCAGGTTGATGGAGCGATACTGGCTGTCACGCGGCTGCTCGACCTGCAGCGAGGCGATATGCGTCTCGCCGGTGGCGGCTTCGCCCAGCTTGTAATGATTGAGCACGGCGCCGCGCTCCAGCATCACTTCGCTGACCATGTTGGTGAAGTTGGTCGCGCCGCTCTCACCGATGTGATGCTCGATCACGCTGGCTTCGGCGCGGCTGCCCAGCTGCACCAGCAGACGCGGGTGGCTCATGGTCACGGGCTGGCCTTCGACGGCGGCACGCGACAGGAACAGCACGTAGACCGGCTTGTCGAGCACCGTGCGCGGGCCGACCTGAATCACCGCACCCTCTTCGGTGAAGGCGGAGTTCAGCGCCACGAACGGCGTGAAATCGATGCCGGTCAGGCGATTCAGCGAGCCGCCGATGACTTCCGGCTGATTGACGATGGCATCAGACAGCGGCACGACACGCACGGTGTCGGGCAGGCCTGCCACATCGGACAGCTCGGCATTGTAGAGGCCATCGACGAACACCAGACGGTAGGCGTCGACGTCGAGAGCCAGCGCATCCTTCACGGCCGGCGCGAGGCTTGCATCGTCGGCGAGACGATATTGCTGACGACCCAGTGCCTGGGTGTCGGTGTACTTCCAGGCCTCGACCTTGCGGGTCGGCAGGCCGAGGGCTTCAAAGCGGGCGATGCCGGCCTGACGGCGGGCGGCCATCCAGCTCGGATCAGCCGCAAAGCGAGCCTTGCGGGCAGCGAATTCGCTGGCGAAGGCTTCGCTGCCGGGGACGGACGCGGTAGCAAGTGCTGTCATTACGCGGTTTCCTCCTGCAGCCAGTCATAGCCCTGGGCTTCGAGTTCGAGTGCCAGCGACTTGTCACCGGACTTGACGATGCGGCCATCCATCAGCACGTGGATCTGGTCCGGCACGATGTGCTCGAGCAGACGCTGGTAGTGGGTGACCATCAGCACGGCGCGGTCTTCGTTGCGCAGCGAGTTGACGCCCTTGGCGACGACCTTGAGGGCATCGATGTCGAGGCCGGAGTCGATCTCGTCGAGCATGGCGAGCTTCGGTTCCAGCACCAGCATCTGCAGGATCTCGTTGCGCTTCTTCTCACCGCCAGAGAAGCCTTCGTTGACGGCGCGCTGCAGGAAGCTGGCGTCCATCTGCATGAAGGCCAACTTCTCGCGGATCAGCTTCATGAATTCCGGGGCCGGAATCTCGCCCAGGCCTTCGGCTTCACGCTTGGCATTCAGCGCCGCCTTGAGCAGGTAGACGTTCTTGACCCCCGGGATTTCCACCGGGTACTGGAAGCCCAGCAACATGCCGGCACGCGCACGCTCTTCGACTTCCATCTCCAGCACATCCTCACCTTCATAGGTAATGGTGCCCGAGGTCACTTCATAGCCGTCCTTGCCGGCGATCACGGAAGACAGCGTGGACTTGCCTGCGCCGTTCGGGCCCATGATGGCGTGGACTTCACCCTTGTTGATGGTCAGATCGAGACCCTTGAGGATTTCCTTGCCTTCCACCGAAACGTGCAGATCTTTGACTACGAGCATGTTGATACCTTTTGCTGACAGGCCGCCCGCGAGCGGCCCTCAAGAATGGGGTGAATGCGAAAGGGACGGCGGGATCAGCCGACGGCGCCTTCAAGGGTGACGTTGAGCAGCGCCTCGGCCTCGACGGCGAACTCCATCGGCAGCTCCTGGAAGACGTCCTTGCAGAAGCCGTTGACGATCATGTTGACCGCATCTTCCTCGCTGATGCCGCGCTGACGGCAGTAGAACAGCTGATCTTCGCCGATCTTGGAAGTCGTCGCCTCGTGCTCGACGGTGGCCGTCGCGTTGCCGATTTCCTGATACGGGAAGGTGTGCGCGCCACAGCGGTCGCCGATCAACAGCGAGTCACACTGGGTGAAGTTGCGCGCGCCCTTGGCCCGCGGGCCGATCTTGACCAGACCACGATAGGACTGCTCGGAATTACCGGCCGAGATGCCCTTGGAGACGATGGTGGACTTGGTGCCCTCACCGATGTGGATCATCTTGGTGCCGGTGTCCGCCTGCTGACGGCCATTGGTGACGGCGACGGAGTAGAACTCCCCGACACTGTCCTTGCCGCGCAGGATGCACGACGGGTACTTCCAGGTGATCGCGGAGCCGGTCTCGACCTGGGTCCAGGAGACCTTGGAGCGGTCACCACGGCAGTCGGCACGCTTGGTGACGAAGTTGTAGATGCCGCCCTTGCCGTCTTCATCGCCCGGATACCAGTTCTGGACGGTGGAGTACTTGATGTAGGCGTCTTCCAGGGCCACCAGCTCGACCACGGCGGCGTGCAGCTGGTTGTCATCACGCTGCGGCGCGGTACAGCCTTCCAGATACGAGACCTGAGCCTGCTTCTCGCAGATGATCAGGGTGCGCTCGAACTGGCCGGTGTTGGCGGCGTTGATGCGGAAGTAGGTGGA
>NZ_CFDJES010000055.1:0-3470 GCF_983723665.1 Cobetia sp.
GGGGGGCGTGGCCTTTCGCGATATCGGCAAGCCCGTTACCATGCACGCAGTTGCTATCAGGCGGATAGTCAGAAAGTACTTTTCCCATGAACGACTTGGCGTTTGACTGATAGCAGGAAGCACACGGTGTGTGACCGCAGGTGGTGAGGAACCGACATGATGATCTTTCGGCGCATGAAGCGTATCTGCTGGCTTGGCCTGGCCTGGTTGTTCTTCGGCATCGGCTTCGCTGGCATGTTTCTGCCGCTGCTGCCCACCACCGTCTTCATGCTGCTGGCGCTGGCCTGTGCCAGCCGAGGCTCCCCGCGCTTTGCGCGCTATATCCGTGAACATCCCCAGATCGGGCCGACGCTGGTGGCCTGGGAGCGCGAACGCGCCATTCCGCTGCGCGCGCGCATCATGGCGGTCAGCATGCTGGCCGTCTCGATGCTGATCATCCTGTTCACCGTCTCAGTGCTGGCCGTCAAGGTCTCGCTGCTGGTCTTCCTGTCGCTGCTGGCACTCTGGCTGGCCACGCGCCCGGAGCCCAAGGGCGAGGGGGCGAACCTTGCCGTCAGTGGCGAATCCCTTCCGCGCGAATGAGCGCTTCATCGCGGGCAGGTGAGGTGTCTGCTCCCTCGCTGTCCGCTGTCTTCCTGCCGTGAGGAGTCCTCTCCCGCGGCGCTGATTGCGGAGTCTTTGATGTCACAACCTGCAGCGATTCATCTTGCCGATTATCAGGCACCCGCCTGGCGTGTGCTGGACACCCGCCTGACGTTTGATCTGGCACCGTCGGCGACCCGTGTCACGACCGTGCTGACCCTCGAGGCCAATCCCGATGCCGCCGTGGGCAGTGATGCCACGCCGCCGCTGGTGCTCAATGGCGAGCATCTGACGCTTGAGTCCGTGCGTGTCGATGGGCGAGCGCTCGCCAGTGATGAATACAAGCTCGACGAGACTCACCTGACCTTGGCCGGCCTGCCGGCCAACTGTGAGCTCGAGACGGTGGTGGTGATCGACCCGGCCGCGAATACCGCGCTGGAAGGGCTTTATGTGTCCTCGGGCATGTTCTGCACCCAGTGCGAGGCCGAAGGCTTCCGTCGCATCACCTACTACCCGGACCGCCCGGACGTGATGTCGGTGTTCACCACCACCATCATCGCCGACAAGGACAGCTACCCGATCCTGCTCTCCAACGGCAATCCCGTCGAGCGTGGCGAGCGCGAGGGCGGTCGTCACTTCGTCACCTGGCAAGACCCGCATCCCAAGCCGTGCTATCTGTTCGCGCTGGTGGCGGGAGACCTGGTCAAGCATGACGACAGCTTCACCACCATGAGTGGCCGTGACGTCGCTCTGGAAATCTGGGTCGAGCCGGAAAATCTCGACAAGACCCAGCACGCCATGAACTCCCTCAAGGCCTCCATGAAGTGGGACGAGGAAGTCTACGGTCGCGAATATGATCTCGACATCTTCATGATCGTCGCGGTCAACGACTTCAACATGGGCGCGATGGAGAACAAGGGCCTCAACATCTTCAACAGCGCCTGCGTGCTGGCCAACCCCGATACCACCACCGACGCCGCCTTCCAGCGCGTCGAAGGGGTGGTCGCGCATGAGTACTTCCACAACTGGTCGGGCAACCGCGTCACCTGCCGTGACTGGTTCCAGCTGTCCCTGAAGGAAGGCTTCACCGTCTATCGCGACCAGACCTTCTCCGCCGACATGAACTCGGCGCCGGTCAAGCGTATCGAAGACGTCGCCATGCTGCGTACCGCGCAGTTCGCCGAAGATGCCGGCCCCACCGCACACCCGGTGCGCCCGGCGTCCTATATCGAGATTTCCAACTTCTACACCCTGACCATCTACGAGAAGGGTTCCGAAGTGGTGCGCATGGTCGCCAATCTGCTCGGGGAAGAGGCCTTCCGCCGTGGCAGTGATCTCTACTTCGCGCGCAACGATGGCAGCGCCGCCACCATCGAGGACTTCATCAGCGCGATGAGCGAAGCCTCCGGCCGCGACTTCAGCCAGTTCATGCGCTGGTACTCCCAGGCCGGAACGCCGAACATCGCCGCCAGTGGCACCTTCGATGCCCAGGCAGGCACCTATTCCCTCACGCTGCGTCAGTCCACGCCGCCTTCACCGGGGCAGGCGGAGAAGCTGCCGCTGGTGATCCCGGTGCGCATGGGGCTGGTCGGTGCCGATGGCAGCGATCTGACGCTGACCCTCGACGGCGAAGCGCTGGGCACGGAAACCGTGCTGGAGCTGACCGAGGCCGAGCAGACCTTCGTCTTCACCGGTCTTGCCGGCGATGCCGAGCCGGTGCCGTCGCTGCTGCGTGGCTTCTCGGCGCCGGTCAAGCTGGCCTTTGACTACAGTCGCGAGCAGCTGGCCTTCCTGATGCAGCACGACAGCGATGGCTTCAACCGCTGGGATGCCGGTCAGCGTCTGGCCATGGCAGCGCTTGAAGACCTGATGGCGGCCTGGCAGCGTGGCGAGCAGGAGGCCCAGCTGGATGAGCGCCTGCTGGCCGCCTATCGCTTCCTGCTCCAGAGTGAAGCTTCCGATCGTGCGGTGTTGGCCGAGATGCTGACGCTGCCCTCGGAGGCCTATATCGCCGAGCAGCAGAGTGTCGTCGATGTCGATGCCATCCACTGGGCGCGCAAGACCGCCAAGGCGCAGCTGGCCAGTGCGCTGCGCGACGACTTCGTGGCGCTCTATCACGCCAATGCGCAGCAGGGCGACTACGCGCCGACCTTCGAGCAGATGGCGCGTCGCAGCCTCAAGAATGCCGCGCTCAGCTATCTGATGAGCATCGAGGACGAGGAGGGCGTGCGTCTGGCCCAGGCCCAGCTGGCGGCGGCCCACAACATGACCGATGTGCGTGCCGCGCTGACGATGCTGGTGCACTCCTCACGCACTGACCTGGGTGACCCGGCGCTCAAGTCCTTCGCCGAGCGCTGGTCGCATGATCCGCTGGTGATGGACCAGTGGTTCTCGATCCAGGTCACGCGTCCGCAGGCCGATGTGCTGGACCGCGTGCGCTTCCTGATGGAGCACCCGGCCTTCTCGTTGACCAACCCCAACAAGGTGCGTGCCTTGATCGGCGCCTTCGCCGGCCAGAACCGCGTCAACTTCCACCGTCTCGACGGCGAAGGCTATCGTCTGCTGGCGGATGTGGTCATCGAGCTCAATCGTCTGAATCCGGAAATCGCGGCGCGCATCATCACGCCGCTGACGCGTTACAAGCGTTTTGATGCCAAGCGTCAGGACTTGATGAAGGCAGAGCTTGAGCGTATCCGTGGCGAGAAGCTCTCGAACAACCTGTATGAAGTCGTGGAGAAGGCACTGGCCTGATCCTCTGATCTGACCCTTGAAGACAGACGGCAGTCATCGCGCGATGCGATGACTGCTGCTGACATGAAAAAGCCCCTGCCGAATGGCAGGGGCTTTTTCATGTCACGAGCCTGGCGCAAGTCCCGTCAGGGCATCGC
>NZ_CFDJES010000055.1:3570-6194 GCF_983723665.1 Cobetia sp.
TCGCGCGTCAGGCAATCATCCAACCCAGGAAGGTCAGGCCGATGAAGGTCATCAATAGCCCGCCGATGATGGAGCCTCTCAACAGTGACGTGATGCCCTTGAAGAGCAGGTAAAGTCCCAGAATCAATCCCAGCAGGCTGAACAGCGAAGTGCTGAGCCCTAGCTCACCAGTGAGGCCATTGAAGAATCCCGATAGGGCATCATCGAAGTTGGCGAAGAAACCGCCCAGACCTTCGACGATGAAGCGAATGGCGGCACCCAGTTGCGTGCCGATCCAGTTGAAGAAGTCTTCCATAACGCATGATGTCCAGACAGAAAAGAGGCCCCAGTGTGCCATGAAAGACGCGGATGCGCTGTCATCCGAGCTGATACTTGGCGGTGAATGCCTCGATTGTCATCGGCTTGTCCATCAGATAACCCTGCAGGGCATCACAGCCCATCTCCAGCAGCAGTTCGCGCTGCCTGGGGGTCTCGACGCCTTCCGCCACCACGCACATGCCCAGCTCACGCCCCAGCTGCACCATGAAGTTCACCATGCGGCGGTTCATCTCGTCGTTCTCGAGATCATTGACGAAGCTGCGGTCGACCTTGAGCTCATCGAAGGGCAGGTGCTTGATGTAGGTCAGGGAGGAGAAGCCGGTGCCGAAATCATCCAGTGACAGGCGCAGGCCCAGCGAGCGCAGTTCGTGCATGCGTGCCACCGTGGCGGGCATGTCGGTGGCGAAGACGTTTTCGGTCAGCTCCAGCTGCAGATATTGCGGGTCAAGCGTGTGCTGGCTGAGTGCATTGGCGACATTGCCGACATAGTGAGGGGAGTCCAGCTGCTTGACGCTGACATTGACCGACAGATAGATCTTCGCGAAGGCGGTGCCTTTCTGCCAGTCCTCCAGCAGCTTGCAGGCCTGCTCCAGCACCCAGTCGCCGAGGCTGTCGATCAGCTGGCTCTTCTCGGCCAGCGGAATGAATTCATAGGGCGAGATATTGCCGAGCTTGGCGTGTCGCCAGCGCAACAGGCACTCGGCGCCGACCAGCTTGAGCCCCCGATCGAATTGCGGCTGCAGTTCCACGTAGAGCTCTTCATTCTCGATGGCGCGGCGCAGATCATTTTCCAGCTGCACAGCGCGCTCAAGCTCCACGCGCATGCTGGGATCAAAGCGGACGGTTTGATTGCGCCCGGCCTCCTTGGCGCGATACATCGCGATATCCGCGCGCCGGATGAGCTCCTCCGCACTCAGATGGCGATCATGGAACATGATGCTGCCCAGGCTCGCCGAGCTGTGATGTTGCAGCGGCTGCGACTGTGGGCCCAAGAGCGAATACGGCTGGTTGAGCGCCTGCTGCAGGCGCTCCATCAGCTCATCCAGTTCTCGACAGGCAACCTGCGGATCATGGCTCAGGGGCTGAACCAGGATGACGAACTCGTCCCCGCCGAAGCGCGCCACCAGATCGCTGTCACGCACCGTGGAGCTCAGGCGATGGGCCACCTCGATCAACAGATGGTCGCCGGTGGTATGCCCCAGCAGGTCGTTGATCTTCTTGAAGTGGTCCAGATCGATGAAGATGAGTGCGCCGTGGGTGTCACGGGCGTCGGTGATGATGATGGCCTGCTGCAGGCTGTCGATCAGGGTGGCACGGTTGGCCAGCTTGGTCAGCGAGTCGAAGCGACTGTGCTGGTGCAGCAGGGCCTCTGATTCGACGATACGCGTGATATCGGTGATCGAGCCGATCATGCGTAGCGGATTGCCTTCGCTGTCCCGCTCGATGACATCGCCCTTGTCGATCACCCAGACCACGTCGCCACCGCGGGTCAGCATGCGGTGACGGTGATAGTAGGCCGTCTTGCCCGCCATGCAGTCCTGGATGGCGATCATCGCCTCGGGTTTGTCCTCGGGGTGCAGCAGGCTTGCGAATTCTTCCAGGCTGTTGCTGAGCTCGCTCTCCGGGATGCCCAGAATCTGTGACCAGCGGCGATTGTGCGTCACGGAACTGGTCAGGATGTTCCAGTCCCAGAAGCCTTCCAGTGAGGTGTCATAGATGTGGTCGATCTGTCGGGTCTTGCGCTCATGCTCACGGACTTCTGCCGTGATGTTGTGCGCCAGAACGGCGACCAGCGGCTGACCGTGAATGTCATGGAAGGGCTGCTTGATGGAGCGGAAGTGGTTGACCTCGCCGGTGGTGCCGTCGGTGGCATCCTCGAAGACCGTCTCGCGCTCGAACTTGCTGAGCACCTGCTCTACGCTGCGCCGGAAGAAGTGGCTCTGCTCGGTATTGCCGGTGTAATGACTGTCATCACGTCCGACGATGTCCTCGCGTGAAGTGCCATAGAAGTCGGTCAGGGTGCGGTTGGCGTAGCGAAACAGCCCCTTGGCATCCTTGATGAACATGATGTCGGGGTGGGTGTCGACCAGTGTGCGCAGCAGGTGGTTCTCGGCTTCCAGTGCCTCGAGACGCGACGACATCTCCAGCAGGCGCGAGTGCAGGCTGCTGTCATCAGGCTGGCGGAAATCGTCGGAGCCTTCTGGGCGCGGATAGGGGCGATCCCTGGCATCGGAAGGTGCGGTCATGGCAGGTTCCTGAGGCGACGGTCTGTGCTCTCAGTCTACGTGGCCGCTCGGTTGAATAGG
>NZ_CFDJES010000055.1:6294-10418 GCF_983723665.1 Cobetia sp.
GGCGTTACAGGTCGACCTTGTCCTTGTACTCGCAGAGATCTTCGATGATGCAGCTGCCGCAGCGCGGCTTGCGTGCCACGCAGGTGTAGCGGCCATGCAGGATCAGCCAGTGGTGGGCATCGACCAGAAACTCCTTGGGCACATGGCGCATCAGCTTGTGCTCGACTTCCAGCACGTTCTTGCCCGGGGCGATGCGCGTGCGGTTGGAGACACGGAAGATATGCGTGTCCACCGCCATGGTCGGCTGACCGAAGGCGGTGTTGAGCACCACGTTGGCGGTCTTGCGGCCCACGCCGGGCAGCGCTTCCAGCGCCTCGCGAGTCTGGGGTACCTCGCCACCATGCCGTTCGATCAGCATGCGGCAGGTCTTGATGACGTTCTCGGCCTTGGTGTTGAACAGGCCGATCGTCTTGATGTACTCCTTCAGGCCCTCGACACCCAGCGCGAGGATGCTCTCCGGCGTATTGGCGACCGGATACAGCTTCGCCGTGGCCTTGTTGACGCCCACATCCGTCGCCTGCGCTGACAGCAGCACCGCGATCAAAAGCTCGAAGGGCGTTGACCAGGCAAGCTCGGTGCGTGGCTCAGGATTCTCGTTGCGCAGGCGGGTGAAGATCTCGAGGCGTTTCTGGGCGTTCATGATATCTCGGGTACGGCGGTAAGGGCTTGGGAGCAGGTGTCGTCGACACAGGCTGTCAGCCAGCGGGCTGACAGCCTGTGTGAGAGGGGCTCAGGAGATGGTGCCGGTCACGCGCACACGACGCGACACCTTGGGCGCATCGGCGTTGGCTGCCTTGCGGCGCTGCTCGAGTCGCTCATCGATGGTCTTCTTGCCCGCGATGATCAGCCCCATGCAGAAGAAGGCGCCCGGTGGCAGCACCAGGAACAGGAAGGAATAGTCCGGGAAGATCGTCAGCTGCCAGTCGGCGGCCATCGGCCCGACGAGCAGTTCCATGCCGGCAAACAGCGTGCCCTGGCCGAACAGCTCACGCATGCCACCCAGCAGCACCAGCACGGCCATGAACCCCAGCCCCATCATCAGGCCATCGGTGGCCGCCGGCAGCACGGGATGCTTGGCGGCGAAGGCATCGGCACGCCCGAGAATCGCGCAGTTGGTGACGATCAGCGGAATGAAGATGCCGAGAATCTGATAGAGCTCATAGGTGTAGGCCTTCATCAGCAGCTCGGCACAGGTCACGAACGAGGCGATGATCATCACGAAGGCCGGCAGGCGCACTGCAGAAGGCACCAGATTGCGGATCAGTGACACCGCCACGTTGGAGCCGATCAACACCAGCAGCGTGGCAAGTCCCAGCCCGATGGCGTTGACGACACTGGCGGTGACGGCCAGCAGCGGACACAGGCCCAGCAGCTGCACCAGCGCCGGGTTGTTGTCCCACAGGCCGTCGCGGCTGATCTTGCCAAGCGAGATATCACTCATGAGGTTCGTCTCCGCCGTGTTCAGAAGGCGCTGATGGCTTGAGCGTGCCATCAGCGGTGGGAGCTTGCGTGTCTTGCTGGGCCCTGGCGGCGCGGCGGGTCGCGGTCAGCGTCTCGCTGTCGCCGGCCAGCAGCGCCGTGCGGTGCGCCATGAAGTAGATCAATGCCTGACGAACGGCACCCACCACGGCGCGCGGGGTGATGGTCGCACCGGTGAACTGGTCGAAATCACCGCCATCCTTGTTCACCTTCCATTCCACCGAGCTGAGCGTCTGGTCATCGAATTCGTGAATCCAGTCGGACTTGCGCGCTTCGATCTTGTCGCCCAGCCCCGGGGTCTCGGCGTGCTTGACGGCGCGCACTCCGGCCACGCTGCCATCGGCACGGATACCGACCAGCAGGCGGATATCGCCGCTGTAACCCTTGCCGGTCACCACCGGCAGCAGCACCGCGACGGTCTCGCCATTCCTGGTGGCGCGCCAGCCGGTATCGGCGCTCTCCAGACCCAGCACCTGAGAAGGCGGCAGGGCGAAGGCCGCGTTGAGCAGGTCATTGTCGTGCAGCGACGGCGGGATGATCTCGGCCAGCGCCGCGCTCTGGGCGGCACGCTCGTTGTCGGCGATGGTCTCGGCGGTGGTCATCTGGGTCACGGCGACGACGCCTGCGGTGACGATGGCGAAGACCGCCAGGCCTAGCGCGGCCCGCGCGATGGTGTGCTTCAGGCCCTGCGCGGCCTGGGCTTGCTGTTCGGGCTGATCAGGCGTCAGGCTCATGCCTTGTCCTCCAGCTTGATGCCGCGACGGGCCTTCTTGTGACCATAGCTGCGTGGCTGGGTGTAGTAATCGATGAACGGCACGCTGAAGTTCATCAGCAGCACCGCGAAGGCGATGGCGTCAGGATAGGCGCCGAAGGTGCGAATCAGGTAGATCAGCACGCCGATGCCGACGCCGTAATAGAGCTTGCCCTTGTTGGAGGTCGCCGCCGTGACGGGGTCCGTGGCGATGAAGAAGGCGCCGAAGATCGCCGCACCGCACAGCAGGTGGATCAGGGGGCTGGCGTGCTGCTCGCCATCCACGAAGGCGAAGATGGCGGAGATCACCGCCAGGCTGCCCAGCATCGCCACCGGGATATGCCAGGTGATCAGGCGACGCGCCAGCAGCACCAGGCCGCCGAGGCCCCAGGCGATGGTTGTCTGCTGCCAGGCCAGCAGATTGGCGGCGGGCAGCAGGCTCGGGTCTGCCCAGAACTCGCTGCTGGAAAGCTCGCCCTTGTTGCGGAAGGCGTCCAGCGGCGTGGCGCCGGTCAGGGCGTCTGGCGTGGCGATCACGCCGAAGAACTGCTGCAGGCTGTCAGCGAAGCCGAGCGCGAAGCCATCGGGGGATGACCAGCGCGACATCTCGACCGGGAAGGAGATCAGCAGCAGCGCATAGGCGACCATCGCCGGGTTGAACGGATTCTGGCCCAGGCCACCGTAGAGCTGCTTGGCGACCACGATGGCCGCGATCACGCCGGTCAGTACCAGCCACCAGGGCGCCAGCGGCGGCAACGACACCGCCAGCAGCACGCAGGTCACCAGCGCCGAATTGTCCTTGAGGAAAAAGCTGACCGGACGGCCACGCAGCTTGAGCAGCAGTGCCTCGAGGGCGACACCCGCCAGACAGGCGAAGACGAGGTTGAACAGCACACCCCAGCCATAGTGCCAGCACAGCACGGCGATACCCGGCAGCGTCGCGGCCAGCACCCAGGCCATCACGCGCGAGGTGGCGGTTGGCCCGTGGGCATGGGGGGAGCTTGCATGCATCAGGCTCATGAGACGGTCAGATCCTTGCGGTAAATGGGCAATGACACGAGGCGTGCTTCAGGATGAGTCGCCATTGGCGAGGTAATTGGGCTCAGGTCACTCATTGGGCGTCCACCAGTGCCTGCACCTCGGCCAATGACTCGCGGGCGTGTTCCAGATTGCGGCGCGTGCGGTCGACCTTGGTCGCCAGGCGCTGACGGTTTTCGTCATCCGCCTCGCTCAATGCCGCCTCTGCCTTGCGGTGGGCCGCCTCGGCCGCCTTGACAGCGATGCTGACCTGCTTGTGACGCTTGGCAAGGTTCTCGGCGCGTGATGCCTCGATCTCCGCCTGCGAGAGCGTCACGTTGCTGGCCATGCTGCCACGCCCGACAGAACTCGCAGCGGGCTTGGGCGCCTCGGGAATCAATTCGCCCGTGCCCTTGGCGGCAGGCGTCGCGTCAGTACTGCCAGCTTGCGCGCTGTTGAGGCGTACCTCGGCGGCGCGCAGGTTTTCCTGGGCCGTGGCCAGCAGGGTCTGCAGGTCCTCGATATCGCCTTCGCCACTTTCGCTGGCGCGGGCCAGGGCCTTTTCGGCCTTCTTGACTGCGATATTGGCAGCGGCGCGCGCTGTCTTGAGTGCCTTGATATCGGCGCTGGGTGCCGCAGCTGCCGGTGCAGCAGCGTAGGCAGAAGAGCCAGCCGCAGCGCTTGCATCAGGGGTTGTAACAGGACTTGTAGCAGCGCCAGCGGCGTCGGTCACCGCCTTGAGATCGCCTTCGGCCTTGGCAAGGCGGGACTTGGCATCCGTCACGCTGGCCTCGAGGGCGGAGATGTCGCCCTCACCGCTGTCCTGGGCGGTCTTGAGGGCCTTCTCGGCCTTCTTGACGGCGATATTGGCCGCGGC
>NZ_CFDJES010000055.1:10518-12329 GCF_983723665.1 Cobetia sp.
GCGATATTGGCCGCGGCGCGCGCCGTCTTGAGCGCCTTGAGATCGGCGGCGGGGGCAGCCACGCCTGTTGTAGAAGTGCTGGCTGTCGAAGCGCCGGCAGCCGCCGGGGCAGCTGACTCGCTTGCCTCGCTGGCGGCCTTGAGGGCGCTCTCGGCGCTGGCGAGCTTGGCCTTGGCCGCGGTCACGTTGGCCTCGAGCTTGGCGATATCGCTCTCGGAGCTCTCACCGCCATCCTGCGCTGCCTTGAGGGCCTTCTCGGCCTTCTTGAGAGCGATGTTGGCCGCAGCGCGCGCCGTCTTGAAGGCCTTGATGTCGGTGGCCGGTGCCGGCTGGGCAGCGGCGGCCGTTGTGGTGGCAGGGGCGGCCGAGGCCGAAGTCGTGTCTGCGGCGGCGCTGGCATCGGCGCGGGCGGCGGCGGACTTCTGGGCCGCCTGAGCGCGTTGCTGGCGCTTGGCTTCCTTCTCGGCTTCCTCGCGCGCCATGCGCGCCTGCTTGAATTCGAAGCGGTGACGCGCGCGCTCGGACTTGCGCGCCTCGTGCTGGGCACTGCGAATCTCGCCCTTGGCGAAGCGGTAATACTGCACCAGCGGAATCTGGCTGGGGCAGACATAGGAGCAGGCGCCGCATTCGATGCAGTCCGCCAGATTGTAGAGCTCGGCCTTGTCGAACTCGCGTGCCTTGGAGAACCAGTAGAGCTGCTGCGGCAGCAGCTCGGCCGGGCAGGCCTGTTCGCACATGCCGCAACGGATGCACGGCTGCTCGACCGCCGGTGCCGGCAGTGACTCGGGGGAGGAGGCCAGCAGACAGTTGGTGGTCTTGATGATCGGCAGGGCGTCGCTCTCGAGTGTGAAGCCCATCATCGGCCCGCCCATCACCAGGCGTGCGATGCCCGTCGGCGCCGGCGCCGCCAGACGCAGCAGGTCTGCGATGGAGGTGCCCAGGCGCGCCTCGACATTGTGCGGGTGCTGCAACGCCTCGCCGGTCAGGGTGACGATGCGCGAGATCATCGGCTCGCCGAAGCACACCGCACGCTGCACGGCGCGCACGGTGCCCGGGTTGTGCACCACCACGCCGACATCGGCGGGCAGGCCACGGCTGGGCACTTCGCGGTCCGTCAGCAGCTTGATCAGCTGCTTCTCGCCACCGGAGGGGTACTTGGTCGGTACCACCACGACTTCGAGGCGTGAATCCAGCGGCGGCAGGCGCTTGTCGGCGCGGCGGGCGCGAATCGCCTGTTCCAGCGCGATGACGGCCTCAGGCTTGTTGTCCTCGATACCGATCAGGATGCACTCGGGGCCGATCAGGCTGGCGAGAATCTCGAGCCCTTCGATCAGCGCTTCCGGATGCGTGCGCATGGTCAGGTCATCGGCGGTGATGTAAGGCTCACACTCCGCCGCGTTCAGAATCAGGGTGTCGATGGCGTGGCGCTCACGCACCCGCGCCTTTACCGCCGAGGGGAAGCCGGCGCCGCCCTGGCCGACCACGCCGGCGTCCTGCAGGCGCTGGATCAGGTCCTGGGCTTCCTGCTGACGCCAGTCGCGCCAGGCTTCCAGGCGCGCCCATTCATCGATCTCGCCGTCGCGCTCGATCACGATGCACTGATCTTCCAGGCCTGAGACATGGGGAATCTGACGCGGCTCGATGGCGGTGACCACGCCGGTGATGCTGGCATGCACCGGGGCGGAGATCATGCCCTGGGCGCGCGCGATCAGCTCGCCCGTCTTGACGCGCTGGCCGATCTCCACCAGCGGTTGGGCGGGCGCGCCGATATGCTGGCTGAGCGGCAGCACCACCTCACGGGGCAGCGGGGC
>NZ_CFDJES010000055.1:12429-19210 GCF_983723665.1 Cobetia sp.
GGTTGCGGCCAGTGCCAGCTGCGCACGTCAGTGGCGACCGGCACCATGTCGATGCAATCGACCGGGCAGGGCTCGACACACAGGTCGCAGCCGGTGCATTCGTCGGCGATCACGGTATGCATGTGCTTGGCGGCACCGAGAATGGCATCGACGGGGCAGGCCTGGATGCACTTGGTGCAGCCGATGCACTCGTCCTCGCGAATCACCGCCACCTTGGGCGTGTTGTCGCTGTCGCCATCCAGCGGGGTGGCCTCGCGGCCCAGCAGGTCGGCCAGCGAGGCGATGGTGCTCTCGCCGCCCGGCGGGCACTTGTTGATCTCGTCGCCTTCGGCGATGGCCTGGGCGTAGGGCTTGCAGCCCGGATAGCCGCACTGGCCGCACTGGGTCTGCGGCAGCAGCTGGTCGATCTGCTCGACGATGGGGTCGCCCTCGACCTTGAAGGCCACGGCGGCAAAGCCGAGCAGACCGCCGAAGACGACGGCCATGGCCACCAGTGCGACGATGGCAGAGATCAGCGTATGGTCGTTGAAGAATTCGAGCATGTCAGATCTGCACCAGTCCGGAGAAGCCGAGGAAGGCCAGCGACATCAGGCTGGCGGTGATCATCGCGATGGCCGGGCCCTGGAAGGGGCGCGGCACATCGGCGACGGCCAGACGCTCGCGCATGGCGGCGAACAGTACCAGTACCAGCGAGAAGCCGACGGCCGCGCCGAAGCCGTAGAGCGTGGCTTCCATGAAGCTGGAATTGCGGTTCAGGGTCAGCAGCGCTACGCCGAGTACCGCACAGTTGGTGGTGATCAGCGGCAGGAAGATACCCAGTACCTGGTAGAGCAGCGGGCTGGTCTTCTTGACCACCATCTCGGTGAACTGCACCACCACGGCGATCACCATGATGAAGGCGATGGTGCGCAGGTACTCGAGCCCCAGCGGCGCGAGGATGAAGTGATAGGTCAGGTAGGCGCACATCGACGACAGCGTGAGCACGAAGGTGGTGGCCAGCGACATGCCCATCGCGGACTCCAGCTTGTTGGAGACACCCATGAAGGGGCACAGGCCGAGGAACTGCACCAGTACGAAATTGTTGACCAGGATGGTGCTGATCAGGATAAGAAGGTATTCACTCATCAGGGGCGTCGCTCGGTCAGGGTGTTTCGAAGGCGCTTCCGTGCTCGCGGCATGCATGAACCGGCACTCGCAGGCGATCAGGGCTGTTGCTGCCGCAAGCTGTCAGGAAGCTGCAGGGCAGGGGATCGTCGAGCGCGGCGGTATTATACGCAAGATGCTGCTGGCCGACAGCCTGTAGCGTGGCAAGCGAGGCGTAGTGTTGCCAGCATGAGACGACCATTGTTTCGCGTTTTGCTTGGTTCTTGAAGTAATAAAGAAGAATTCCTTTATTACTTTTATTGATTATGGCGTGATCAGAGACTTTCACGTCATCCGGGGTGGCACAAGGAGCGGGATATGCGCAGGACAGGAACACGCGGCCGTCGGCCGTTATGGGTCATCATTCTGGTGGTGGCGATGGCGGGCATCTCGCAGCTGACGGGCAATGGCAACTTTTCGCTCTCCCAGCTGTGGAATGACTTCCAGTCGCCGCAGGCCGAGGCGACGCAGGGGGAAGGCGCCTCCTCGGCAGACGAGAGCCGACTCAGGCGCGCCATCAGTGCCCAGCAGAGTGATGTGCAGGTGCGGGGCGTGGGCGAGGTGACGCGTCTGCTCAGGGATGATCTCAAGGGCAGCCGTCATCAGAAGTTCCTGATCCGGGTCGCGGGCGGCACCACCATTCTGGTGGCGCACAACATCGATCTCGCGCCACGCATCGACAGTCTTCAGGTCGGTGATCGCATCGGCTTCTACGGGGAATATGAGTGGACCGACAAGGGCGGCGTGATCCACTGGACGCATCATGATCCCGGTGGCCGCCATGTGGATGGCTGGCTGGAGCATGCCGGTCGCCGCTACGAGTAGCCGTCCCGCCGACCGGATGTGACGCATGAACGACAACGCCCCGCCAGAGAGTCTCTGGCGGGGCGTTGTCCTGAAGAGCCCTCAGCGTGGTATCGCAAAGAGCCCTCGGTGCATCATCAGTGGATCAAGTGACGCGCTGACCCGGCTTGGCGCCGGTGTGCGGCTCCAGCAGGTAGATGCCTTCGTCGTCACCGGCGGCCAGCACCATGCCCTCGGACACGCCGAAGCGCATCTTGCGCGGCGCCAGGTTGGCGACCATCACCGTCAGACGACCTTCCAGCGCTTCCGGCGCGTAGGCGGACTTGATGCCGGAGAACACGGTGCGTGTCTCGCCACCGATATCCAGCGTCAGCTTGAGCAGCTTGGCCGCCTTCTCGACGTGCTCCGCCTTGACGATCTTCGCCACGCGCAGGTCGGTCTTCATGAAGGTATCGAAGTCGATCTCGTCGGCGATCGGGTCGGCGTCGAGCGGGCTCGGCACGGCCGCGGCTTCTGCCTTGGCGGTGCCGTCCTTGATCTTCTGCTCCTCGACCAGCACTTCGCGCGAGGCTTCGAGCATCTTGTCGATGCGCTCCGGCTCGACGCGGGTCAGCAGCGGCTTGAACTTGTTGATCGCATGATCGGTCAGCACGCTTTCACGGCTGGCCCAGTCGAGACTCTCGAGGTTCAGGAAGTCGCGTGCCTTGTCGGTCAGCTCCGGAATCACCGGCGCCAGGTAGACCATCAGCTGGCGGAACAGGTTGATGCCCACGGAGCAGACGTCGAGCACTTCCTGCTCGCGCCCGTCTTCCTTGGCCATCGCCCACGGCGCCTTGTCGGCGATGTAGGTGTTGGCTTCATCGGCCAGCTCCATCACCTTGCGCATGGCGCGCGCGAATTCACGGGCTTCGAAGTCCGCCGCGATGCCTTCGCCAGCAGCGATGAAGCGCTCGACCAGCTCCGGCTCGGCGCAGGTGGCGGACAGCTTGCCGTCGCCGAACTTCTTGACGAAACCGGCGCAGCGGCTGGCGATGTTGACCACCTTGCCGACCAGGTCGGAATTCACGCGGGCGGTGAAGTCGTCGAGGTTGAGGTCGAGATCATCGACGCCGGAGGTCAGCTTGGCGGCGAAGTAGTAGCGCAGGTATTCCGGGTTGAGGAACTGCGCGTAGGTGTCGGCCTTGATGAAGGTGCCGCGCGACTTGGACATCTTGGCGCCATTGACGGTCACGAAACCGTGGCAGTTGACGCCGGTCGGGGTGCGCATGCCGGCACCTTCCAGCATCGCCGGCCAGAACAGGGCGTGGAAGTAGACGATGTCCTTGCCGATGAAGTGATAGACCTCGGCGTCGGAATCGGCCTTCCAGTAGCTGTCGAAGTCGATGCCCTGCTTCTCGCACAGGTTCTGGAAGCTGGCGAGGTAGCCGATCGGCGCGTCCAGCCACACGTAGAAGTACTTGCCCGGCGCGTCGGGAATCTCGAAGCCGAAGTAGGGCGCATCGCGGGAGATGTCCCACTCGGCCAGACCCGCCTCGAACCATTCCTGCAGCTTGTTGGAAATCTGGCTCTGCACGCGGCCGCTCTTGGTCCACTCCTGCAGGAACTCGGCGAAGTTCGGCAGCTTGAAGAAGTAGTGGGTGGACGTGCGCATTTCCGGCGTGGCGCCGGAGATGGCCGAGACCGGATCGATCAGCTCGGCCGGCGTGTAGGCCGCGCCGCAGGCTTCACAGTTGTCGCCGTACTGGTCTTCGGTCTTGCACTTCGGGCAGGTACCCTTGATGAAGCGGTCGGCGAGGAACAGGCCCTTGACCGGATCGAACATCTGCTCGATATCGCGTGTGGCGATATGGCCGGCATCGCGCAGCGCCAGATAGATGCGCTCGCTGTGGGCGCGGTTCTCCGGCGAGTGGGTGGAGTGATAGTTGTCAAAGCCGACGCCGAACTTGGCGAAGTCGGCCTGGTGCTCGTCACTCACACGCTGGATCAGCTGCTCGGCGGTGACACCTTCCTGCTCGGCACGCAGCATGATGGCGGTGCCGTGGGCGTCATCGGCGCACACGTAATGGCATTCGTGGCCACGGCTTTTCTGGAAGCGTACCCAGATGTCGGTCTGGATGTACTCAAGCAGGTGACCCAGGTGGATCGACCCATTGGCATAGGGCAGGGCACTGGTAACCAGAATCTTGCGCGCTGACATGAGGCCTCGTCTTGACGGTAAAGGGCGCCTGCTGCGCAGTGCGCAGCGACTCGCCGGGATGACTCGTGATAAGGGGCGAACGCATCGCCCCGTCGGGATGGGCGCTACTATATCGCGAAGGTGCGGGCGGCGCGAAGGGCGCGTCGCGTCACCGGCAACGCTGGCGTGCGCAACTGCGAGGTTGCAACCCGTGCCGCTGCCCTCATGAAGAATTCAAGGACACTACATTTTCCGTTCCTGGAGGTCAGCATGCCAGCTCAGCTATCCGTCGCCGGTCAGATCAATCGTCTCATCCGCCAGGTGATGATGCCCGGCAGCAACGCCCGTCCCAACGAGGAGCCCGGCCCGGAACTCGCCATGGCCGTGCTGATGTTCGAGGTGGTACGCGCCGATGACCATCTCGATGTGCGCGAACGTGAAGCCCTGGCGCGCCAGCTGGCTGAGCGCTTCTCGCTGGGGGATGAGGAACTTGCCAGCCTGCTGACCCAGGCCGAGCAGGATGCCGAGCAGGCCACGGACCACTACCGCTTCGTCAAGCAGCTCAACGAGCACATGAGCCTCGAGGAGCGCAGCGAGCTGATCGGCATGCTCTGGGAGCTGGCCTACGCCGATGGCGAGCTGGACCCGCAGGAGGAGCATCGCATCCGCCGTCTTGCCGGCCTGCTGCATGTCAGCCACAGCGAGTTCATCCGCACCAAGCTGGCGGCGCAGCCAGACACCTGATCCGTCAGGCGTCTTATATACGCTCCCCTATCCAAGCGTCCCTGCCTGGACGCCCCTGTCCAGACACCGCTATTCAGGCATCCTCAAGCAGACGCCCCCGTTGCCAATGGCAGCGGGGGCGTCATGTTTGCGGCTTCGGGTCGCAGTGTCGCTGTCGCTCAGCAGCGGTCATCCAACAACAGCGACTCGCGCTCAGTTGCGATAGAACAGGTGCTGACCGATGCGCGCGGTGCGCACGAAGCGCTTGGCCCAGTAGGGCGTGGCGTAGCGGGCGTGGAAGTAGAGGGCGCCGTCGGTGACGTCTTCCAGTTGATGGTTGAGCGCCTGACGGGCCACGTCGCGCGCTTCGGCGTAGGCGGCGGGTTCGCGAATGCGGTCTGAGCGCCCGTCACACCACCAGGAGAACTGGCAGCTGCCGCTTTCGCCGCCCTGCTTGACCACGCCGCACAGGCTGTCGGGGAAGCGCGGGTCGGCGGCGCGATTGATCACCACATTGACGATGCCCTGCATGCCGCTTCTGCCTTCGCCCTTGGCTTCCCAGTAGGCGGCGCGCGCCAGGCAGGTCAGCGGGTCATCCACCGGACGTTGGCCGTTGGGGTCGATCGCCTTGGCGCCAGCCTTGCTGAGCAGCAGGCTCTCGGGCACATCGCTCTCGCCTTGCACCAGCAGGCTTTCCAGCCGTTCGGCCTTGACGGCTGCCTTGGCCGCGGTGGTCGGTGCGGCAGGCGCGTCCGAGGCGTGCGGCGCGGAGCAGCCCGCGGCCAGCGTCAGGCCGAAGATCAGTACCAGATGACGAAGCGTGCGTGCACTGCTGATGGCGTAGCGCCGAGTGTGAGTCAGTGGGCGGCGCGGTGTGAGAGATAAACGCATGCAAGATACCTGTGAACGTGGCCTGGGAAGCGCAGCAAGGCGGGATGGCGCGCAGGGTCAATCCGGGTCGATCGCACACCTTCGGTTGGCGAGTCACTGACGGAGACTGAAGCGTTGGCCACCGGCTTCCTCGGTAGCGACAGTCGACGCGCAAGCGCATCAGTTTGCCTGACCCTGACCTTGTATGGCCCAGAGTGAGCTTCAACGCAACTCTGACGCTTTGCTGCGCAAAGGGTTCCGCAACTGTCACCACGCGGTTGCGTAGCGATGGCGCGGGCAGCGCATCGCGCCTGTCAGTGCATGATCAGGCGTGCCAGAGGCAGCCAGATCGCTTGCGCCAGAGGGACGGATGACCAAGCGTAGTGGATCAGATGCGCTGGCGGAGTGCGTCGAAGGACCTGGTGATGAGCATCAAATGATCTGCTCAAGCGCGCCGCGCCGATTTGTGGCCACGCAGCCTAGCATCTTCAGCGCGTCTCGTCCGTGCCATCCTCGGCGCATGCCGTTATCATGGCGGGCTAGCCTTGATGACCCTGTCAGGCTGTCCCACTTCTTTTTATCTGCGCTTCTGCGTGCTGCTGCTCTGCCTGTTGCCTGCGTCGCTGCCTCGAGAGTCCCCATGACCGAACCCGTCCGTCTTTCCAAGTTTCTGGCCCATCAGCAGGGCATCTCGCGCCGTGAGGCCGAGCATCTCATCGCCAAGGGGGTGGTACGTGTCGCGGGCGAGATCGTGGAAGCGCCTTTCTTCAAGGTCACCGATGAGGAGGTCACCGTCGATGAAGGCGCCAGCATGGCACCCATCGAGCCGCTGACCCTGGTCTGGTATCAGCCGCCGGGCACGCCGCTGCCGGACCCGCTGACCCTGCGTGACGGCGCGCCGCGCAGTGCGCTCGACAACAGCGGTGCCGACTGGCTCAAGGTGCATTTCCTGTCCCAGCAGCCGCTGGCCGAGCTCGGCGAAGACGAATCCGGTCTCGCCGTGTGGTCACAGAACCGTGGCGTGATCCGCAAGCTGGGTGATGACCTGGACCAGCTGGAGCAGGA
>NZ_CFDJES010000056.1:0-2608 GCF_983723665.1 Cobetia sp.
TCGATCTCGTCGAGCTCGGCCTGGGTGAAGTCGAGATGGTCCAGCGCCTTGACGCAATCGCTGACCTGCTCCGGACGGCTGGCACCGATCAGTGCGGTGGTGACGCGGTTGCCACGCAGCGCCCAGGCGAGGGCCATCTGGGCCAGCGACTGGCCACGGCGCTCGGCGATGGCGTTGAGGGCGCGCACCCGCTCCAGATTGTCCTCGGTGAGGTGGTCTTCCTTGATCGCTCCGCCGCGTGCCAGACGGCTATCCTGTGGCACGCCGCCCAGATACTTGTTGGTCAGCACGCCCTGGGCCAGCGGCGAGAACACGATGGAGCCGATGCCCTCGTCATCGAGGGTGTCGAGCAGGCCGTCTTCCTCGATCCAGCGATTGATCATCGAATAGCTGGGCTGATGGATGATGCACGGCGTGCCCAGTTCGCGCAGGATGGCGGCGGCTTCGCGGGTGCGTTGGGCATTGTAGGAGGAGATGCCTGCATAGAGCGCCTTGCCGGAGCGCACGGCACTGTCCAGCGCCCCCATCGTCTCTTCCAGCGGCGTGTCCGGATCGAAGCGGTGCGAATAGAAGATGTCGACGTAATCGAGGTCCATGCGCTTGAGGCTCTGATCCAGGCTCGAGAGCAGGTACTTGCGGCTGCCCCATTCGCCGTAGGGGCCAGGCCACATGTGATAGCCCGCCTTGGTGGAGATCACCATCTCATCGCGGTAGCCGGCGAAGTCGCGCTTGAGCATGCGACCGAACATTTCCTCGGCGCTGCCCGGCGGCGGCCCGTAGTTGTTGGCCAGGTCGAAGTGGGTGATGCCCAGATCGAAGGCGGTCTGGCAGATGGCGCGCGCATTGTCTTCGTGGGCGTTGTTGCCGAAGTTGTGCCAGAGCCCCAGTGACAGGCGGGGCAGTTTGAGGCCGCTCTTGCCGCAGCGCTGGTAGTGCATGCGTTCGTAGCGATCTTCAGCCGGGGTATAGCGCATGGCGGAGTCCTTTCACGAGTGGAGGCGTCGATGTCTCACAGGGATGAGGTGACATCGAATGACGCCTTCAGTCTAGGTCGCGTCTGCAGGTCTGATAAGCACATGCGAACGAATAGATTGTTCGCCAGAACGTACAATGCTGTGGCAGTCTCGTTCACTGAAATCCCGGATGGCTGGCGTGAGGAGCAGGCAGGATGCGGCATCACAAGCAGGTGGAGCGACTGATGTTGTTCGCTCAGGTGGCGGAAACCCTCAGCTTCACCCGGGCGGCCAAGGCGCTGGGCGTGTCGCGTGCTCATCTTTCCGAGCAGGTGCGGCGGCTGGAGCAGGACATCGGGGCGCCCTTGCTGATCCGCACCACGCGGGCGGTACGCCTCACCGAGGAGGGCGAGCGCATTCGCCAGCGCATGCAGTCGGTACATGGCGAGTTGCTGGCACTGGAGCGCGAGCTTGAACACGACCTGGAGCAGACGAGTGAGTCGGAGCGTCAGGGCTACAGCGGGGTGTTGCGCATCACGGCGCCGGTACTGTTCGCCGAGCGTTATCTGATCGAGGTCTGCAATGCCTTCCAGGCGCGCCATCCGGCGGTCGAGCTGCGTCTGGACGTCAGTTACGAGAGTCATGACCTGACCCGCGAGCCATTTGATGTGGCATTTCGCGCCACGCGCACGCCACCGGACAACATGATCGCGCGTCGCCTGCTCGATTACGTCCACTGCTGCTGCGCGTCGCCCGAGTACCTTGCCGCGCATGGCACGCCGCACACGGCCGCGGCACTTGGTGATCATCGCTGCCACGTCTGGTCGGGGCAGTCCGGCTGGCCGCTGGCCAGTGGTGAAGTCAGTCTCGCGGGGGGATTGGCCATCAATGATCACCGCCTGCTCAAGCAGCAGGCGCTGGGTCATGCCGGCATCATTCGGGTCGCCCATTACCTGGTCGACCGTGAGCTGGCCGAGGGCCGTCTGGTGCGTCTGCTGGCGCACGAGGAGGGCGAGCCCAACAGCATCTACATGCTCTATCCCCAGCGCCTGCCGCAGTCGGGCAAGCTGCGCGCCTTCATGGCGGCGGTGGAAGCCGCCATGCCGCCTCGCGGTGCGTGAACGAAAGACACAGACGCAAGAGTGGCGTATGCAAAAAGACCGCCGTGCCCTGATGGACGCGGCGGTCTTTTTATTTGCCTCTTTATCCAGGCTGGCGGGGCCTCAGAGGCCCAGCGCGGCGACCCCGGCCTTGGCGATCTGGGCATCCTGCTCCGGCTTGACGCCGGACACGCCGATGCTGCCGGCGATCTGGCCTTCGACCATCACCGGCACGCCGCCGCCCAGCATGCCTTCAAGTTGCGGCGCTGACAGGAAGGCGGTGCGTCCGCCGTTGATGGAGTCCTCGAACAGCTGGGTCTCGCGGCGACCCAGGGCGGCGCTCTTGGCCTTCTCCTGGGCGAAGTAGCCGGTCATCGCCGGGGTGTCGTCGAGGCGACGCAGACCCAGCGGGTGGCCGCCATCGTCGGCAACGGCGATGGAGACGGCCCAGCCATTGGCCTCGGCTTCCTTCTGGGCGGCGTCCAGCATCTGATTGACGTCAGCGAGGGTCAGTACGTGGCGAGTGATCATCGGGCTTCCTTGGCAGTGGTGAGG
>NZ_CFDJES010000056.1:2708-4440 GCF_983723665.1 Cobetia sp.
GGCTTGACGGTCGCGCTCGCGGGCCAGCGGGATCTTGTCGGCCAGCGCGCCAGGCGCGAGGGGGCGAAAGCGCACGCCAAGTGCCAGCAAGGCCTTGAAGCGCGCGGGTTCGACCAGCGCATGGCGCAGGCCACTGCGCAGCAGGCGCTCTCGCCACGGGCGGCCGACGCGACGCTCCAGTTCCTGACGCCCGATATCGAGCAGGGTGTGATATTGCACGCCCGACGGGCAGGTGGTCTCGCAGCTGCGACAGCTCAGGCAGCGATCCAGATGCCGCTGGGTCTCGCGGGTGATCTCGCTGGCCTGCTGGCGGGTGCTTGAGTCCTGGCTCTCGGGGTCGCTCTCCAGCAGCTGCTTGATCAGATAGATGCGCCCGCGCGGCCCGTCGCGCTCATCGCCCAGCAGCTGATAGGTGGGGCAGGTGGCATTGCAGAAGCCGCAATGCACGCAGCTGCGCAGGACCTTGTCGGCCCGCTGGATATGCGGTCTGGCAAGCGCGGCGTCACTGAAGTGGGTCTGCATTCAGGTGCGTCTCCTGTCGTGGCGTGAGTCACATCTCGGCATACAGGCGACCGGGATTGAGGATGCCGTGGGGGTCCAGCTGCTGCTTGAGCTGAAGGTGATAGCGGGCATTGGGGGCGGCCAGCGGCATCAGCGGGCTGTCCTCGGCGGCGACGGTGCCCGGGGTATAGCAGATGGCATGGCCGCCCAGCCGACTGGCCAGCGCGCGGATGCGCTGGGCCGGGGCATCGCTTGCAAGCCAGCGCTGTGCACCCGCCCAGTCACACAGCAGGTCGGCATCCCCCACAGGGCCCAGCAGTTCGCTGACGGCGGCTTGCCACTCGAGGTGGTCCAGCGCCAACGGCAGCGACAGTCGCCACAGTGCCTGATGCGGTGCGCGCGCGCTGAAGAAGGGCAGGCGCTGCTCACGCAGCTCAGTCCAGTGCGCCGTCGCCTGATCCGCCGTCAGGGCCTCGCCGCCCAGCTGCTCGCACCCGGCCTGGACCGACCGCTCGCCTCCTTCCAGACGCAGGGTGAGGCGGCCGTCATGCCAGCTGGTCGCCGTGATCGGCAGCGGCGTGCGGCCCCAAGCATTCAGGTGAGACAGCGCCTCGGCGAGGCTGATTTCCAGACACAGCGATTCGCTTGCCACCGGGCGCGGCATCACCTTGAGCGAGACTTCACTGATCACGCCCAGCGTGCCCTGGGCGCCGCACATCAGGCGCGACAGGTCATAGCCCGCCACGTTCTTCATCACTTCACCACCGAAACGCAGCGCCTTGCCGTCGGCGCTGATGATGCGCGTGCCCAGCACCAGGTCGCGCAGGCTGCCGCTCCAGGGGCGGCGTGGGCCGCTGAGCCCCGAGGCGAGAGTGCCGCCGACGGTCGCCGCGGGCCCGAAGTGGGGTGGCTCGCAGCTCAGGTGCTGACCTTGCTCGGCGAGCACGGCCTCCAGCGTCGCCAGCGGGGTGCCGGCGCGCACCGAGACCATCAGCTCCACCGGGTCGTAGTGGGTGATGCCATGATGCGCGCGCATGTCGAGCACTTCCTCGGCGGCCACTTCACGGCCTAGAAAGGCCTTGCTGCCACTGCCGGCGATGCGCAACGGGCGTCTCGCCTCATGGGCGGCGCGGACCTGTGCGCGGAGTGCCTCGCTGGCATCCTGCTGCTGCGGGGGCTGGCTGGCGGCAGGCGTAGCGCACTCGGCATGGCTTGGCACCTGATCCTGGAG
>NZ_CFDJES010000056.1:4540-6011 GCF_983723665.1 Cobetia sp.
ACGTGCATGGCACCGAATTCGGCGCAGCGCGCCAGCGTCGGGATGTTCTTGCCGGGGTTGAGCAGGCCAGCGGGGTCGAAGGCGGCCTTCACGGCATGGAAGACGCTGATCTCCTCGTGGTTGAACTGGGCACACATCTGATTGATCTTCTCGCGGCCCACGCCATGTTCGCCGGTGATGCTGCCGCCGGCGGCCACGCACAGTTCGAGAATCTTGCCGCCGACCTCCTCGGCCAGTTCCAGCTCGCCGGGCTGGTTGGCATCGAACAGGATCAGCGGGTGCATGTTGCCGTCACCGGCATGGAAGACATTGGCCACCGCGAGCCCCGATTGGCGCGAGAGCTCCGCGATGCCGTTCAGCACGGCGGGCAGCTCGCGACGCGGAATGGTGCCATCCATGCAGTAGTAGTCCGGCGACATGCGACCCACGGCGGGGAAGGCATTCTTGCGCCCGGCCCAGAAGCGCGCGCGCTCGGCCTCGTCCTGTGCCTGGCGGATCTCGGTGGCGCCGGCGCGCTCCAGCACCTCACGGACTCGCGCGCAGTCATCGACGACATCGGCCTCGGCGCCGTCCAGCTCGCAGAGCAGAATGGCGGCGGCCTCGATCGGATAGCCCGCATGGATGAAGTCCTCGGCGGCGCGGATCGCCAGGTTGTCCATCATCTCGAGCCCGCCGGGGATGATGCCGCAGGCGATGATGTCGCCCACCGCGCGGCCGGCCTTGTCGATATCGGCGAAGCTCGCCATCAGCACCTTGGCGGTCTCGGGCCTGGGCAGCAGGCGCACCGTGACTTCCGTGACCACCCCCAGCATGCCTTCGGAGCCGGTCATCAGCGCCAGCATGTCCAGCCCGGGCGAGTCGAGGCTGTCGGCGCCGATCGTCATCGCCTCGCCTTCGATGGTCAGCATCTCGAGCTTGAGCAGGTTGTGAACGGTCAGGCCGTACTTGAGGCAGTGCACGCCACCGGCATTCTCGGCCACGTTGCCGCCGATGGAGCAGGCGATCTGCGAGGAGGGGTCCGGCGCGTAGTAGAGCCCGAAGGGCGCGGCGGCCTCGGAAATGGCGAGATTGCGCACCCCGGGCTGCAGGCGTGCGGTGCGGGCGTCAGGGTCGATCTCGAGAATCCGTGCCATGCGCGACATCACCAGCAGCACGCCTTGCGCCAGCGGCAAGGCACCGCCGGATAGCCCGGTGCCGGCGCCACGAGTCACCACCGGCACGCCCAGCGCATGACATTCACGCAGCAGGGCGGCGACCTGCTCGACCCGCTCCGGCAGGGCGACCAGCATCGGCATGACGCGATAGGCGGACAGGCCATCACATTCGAAGGGGTGCAGGTCCTCCTCGCGGTGCAGCAGCGTCAGGTCCGGCAGCAGGGTGGTGAGATGCGCCAGCACCTGGCCCTTGTCGTGCTGGGCCAGCGGTCCATCCAGCGTCGGGTCATAGAGGATATTCATGCACTGCCTCCCGG
>NZ_CFDJES010000056.1:6111-7212 GCF_983723665.1 Cobetia sp.
TGCGGGGTTCGAGCGAGTCGCCTGTCGATTCCGCCGCACCTGATCTGCACACAATCTGGCCTGCCTCCCCGGCCTTGTCCATGCTTCACATCAGTGGTCTGACCAGACATTCGTCTAGTGTTTGTGCAAGGAAAACCACGCTTTACTGGCCTCACGCCCGCAGCCATCAGGCGGCTTTGCGTCACTCGATCGACAGGTCTGACCAGTCGGAAATCTCCAGGCGCTGCCAGCGGGTTGATCAAGTGCCACGAGCGGGTTGATCAAGGCCCAGCACACAAAGGTCGAGCAAAAGGGGAGGGGCAGGATGCTGCGAACCATCGCCGAGTCAGGAGCTGACCCCCGCGCTGCGGATCAGGCCGCGGCGCGTCTGGAGCAATTGATTCTGGACGGCGTGCTCAAGCCCGGGCAGATGATCCCCTCGGAGCGCCGGCTATGTGAGCGGCTGGGCATCTCGCGGGCCTCGCTGCGCGAAGGGCTCAGGCTGTTGCGTGGCAAGGGCATCATCGAGACGCGTCATGGCAAGGGCTCGAGCGTCGCGGCGCTGTTGCCGAGCGGCGATATCAGCCCGCTGATGCACCTGTTTCGGGATCAGCCGCGCACCCTGTATGACCTGCTGGAAGTGCGGGCCCTGCTGGAAGGGCAGTCGGCGCGACTGGCCGCCCAGCGCGGCACGCCGGCGGATAGAGTGCTGATCCGGCGTCATTACGAGGCGATGGCGGCCTGCGTGCGCGAGTATCCGCCCGACTTCGCGTCCTCAGCGCCGGGCGATGAGGCGCTGCCGGATGCCCAGCAGCTGGCGCGTCACGACCACGCCTTCCACCACGCCATCTGTGAGGCGTCCCACAATCCGGTGCTGGTGCATACGCTCAAGGGCATCAATGACCTGCTGCTCAGCTCGGTGTTCGCCTCGCTGCGCAATCTCTACCATCGCCCGATTCCCCGCGGCCAGATCAATGCCCAGCACACGGCCATCTACCGCGCGGTGATGGACCAGCAGCCGGAGGCGGCAGAGAAGGCGGCGCTGGAGCATCTGCACAGCATTCGCGACAACCTGCGCGAGCTGGAGGCGGAGGACGAGCGGCTGGTGCGCTCGGCCATGCG
>NZ_CFDJES010000056.1:7312-9179 GCF_983723665.1 Cobetia sp.
ACCATGCTGCCGCCGGTGGCCCAGACGACATGGGTGGTATTGGCCTGCACCTCGCCGTCATCCAGCCCGTTGGCCGCCCGCCAGGCGTGCCACTCGGGGGCGTCATTGCGCAGCACGTGGCGGATACCGGGCACGCCGGCCAGCGCGGACGGCTCAAGCATGAGGCCTTCGCTGTCATATGCCAGCGCGAGCAGTTCGAGCAGATGCTCATCGCGCACGGTATGGATGCCGCTGAGCAAGGGGGCCATCACGCGCCCGACGAAGGCCGAGGCGCGACCCACCGCCAGGCCATCGGCGCAGGTGCGATTGTCCAGCCCGATATCCTCCACCGCGATGCCGTCATGTTCGCCGGTCAACATGCCCAGCAGCATGCAGGGGGAGCTGACCGGTTCAGCGAAGAAGCAGTGCACGGCGTCACCGAAGACCTGCTTGAGGCCGTAGGCCACGCCACCCGGTCCGCCGCCGACGCCACAGGGCAGATAGACGCAGAGCGGGTGGCGGGCATCCACCGGGATGCCCTGCGCCGAGAGCTGCTCCGCGAGGCGGCTGGCCGCCGTGGCGTAGCCCACGAACAGATCCCGCGAGCTTTCATCATCGATGAAGTGGGCGTTGGGCTGCTGCGCTTCCTGGCGCCCCGCGGCGACGGCCTTGCCGTAATCCCCGCTGTGCTCCACGACCTCCGCGCCCCGGGCGCGCAGCAGGTCCTTCTTCCATTGCTTGGCATCCGCCGACATGTGCACGGTGACGCGAAAGCCGAGCCGCGCGCTCATGATGCCGATGCTGAGCCCCAGATTGCCGGTGGAGCCCACCACGACCTGTTGGCCGGCCAGCAGGTCTCGTATCTCATCACGCTGGAAGGCGCGGTAGTCGTCTTCCTGATGCAGCAGCCCTGCGTCAATGGCGAGACGCTCGGCATGCTTGAGCACTTCATGGATGCCGCCGCGCGCCTTGATCGAACCCGAGATGGGCAGGGCGTTGTCACACTTGATCATCAGGCGGCCGGGCAGCGGGGATTCGGTTGCGCTGAGAGGAGATGCGGTCGAGGCTATGCCGCTCAGCGCCTGCTGCAAGCCGGGCGTTGCCACCAGCGGTGATTCGATGCGCCCTGACGCGGCGGCGGTCTCGGGGAAGGCTTCGGCAATCCAGGGAGCGAAACGCATCAGGCGTGCGTCGGCGTCCTCGATGTCCTGGGCTCCCACGCCACTCGCCTGCAGCGCCGGTGAGGCGAGCGCCTTGGCGGTCGCGACGCGTTCAGGGTTGAGCCAGCCGATTTCGCGGCCGGCCATCAGGCTGGCGATTTCCGGGTGACGCAGCGTCAGGGCGTGGAGGTCATGGGGCGTGGCAGACATGCGGTGTCCTTGTGGGGGCTCGATCCAGCGATCAGGTCAGATCACAGGTTAGCGCGTCTTCCACTGGCAACGCACGTAGCCCAGCTTTCACATTCCGTAAAGGTCAGTGACAAAAAAGACCGAATTTTTTGGCAACCGTCGGGATAGAAATGCAAAAGGTGCAGTCATAGTAAGCAAGGACATGATGTTATCGCGATGTTATGTCTGGCTTTAACTGTTCTTTGGTCCGCCACGGTTTTCCTGGCGGATTTTTTTATGCCTGAAATACGCGGGCTTTGGCAGGTTTTCGCCTGGGGCGTTTGGATTCTCCCAAGCTTTCAGCGACTTTCACTGTGACTATAGGTCTTGGGGGCAGGGCGCGGCACAGCGCTTCCCAACGACTGTCACCGCCTCGGGTTGCGGCGCGAGAATTGATGGGTGTCAGGCTGGCGGCAGAGATTGATTAGCCATTGGGTAATCTTCGAGGCGTTGGCCTGCTGGTGCAAGCATGCTGAAGGCGCTCTCGATGCACTCGGTTT
>NZ_CFDJES010000056.1:9279-14435 GCF_983723665.1 Cobetia sp.
TCCGTGATGCTGTCATTCGGGCCGACGCTGAGGACTTCGTGACGCATCAGGTCGCCGACCTGGGCATGCTGGCCGCAGTGATAGGCACTGTCGAGCAGCTTGCCGAGGATGTCCTGTTCGGAGATGAAGCCGATCAGGCGGTCCAGGTCATCCACGACCGGCACGCCGGGCAGACGGTGGTGGGTCAGGCCCTGGGCGAGTTCGAGAATGCTGGTGCGCGCCTTCACGCGATAACAGTCGCGGGACATGATGTCGCGAAGGGTCGAGGGCACCTTGAGCTGGGTGGCTTTCATGGGCAGATCTCCTGCGTCACTGCTCTTCGACTCTCCGGTGAGGGAGCCGTGCGATGAATGCCGGCAGCCACTTTCGTGACTGCCGGCGACATTCAACATCTGTTCAGAGCATAGGGCATCACTGCGTGAGCTGCGCGTCCCGTTGCCTTGAGGGGGTATCAGTCACCCGGACCGCATTCCATGCAGCGCTCGACGATGGCCGGGCCCAGCTGCAGGTTGGCGTTGAGGTCACGCAGCGCGGTGCGCAGGCCTTCCTCGATCACCGGGTGATAGAAGGGCATTTCCAGCATCTGCTCGATGGTCATGCGTTGCTGATGGGACCAGGCCAGCAGGTGGGCGAGGTGCTCGGCACGCGGACCGAAGATCTCGGCGCCCAGCAGCAGGCCGGTGCCTTGCTCGCCATAGACGCGCAGCATGCCCTTGTTCATGCGCATCACGCGGGAGCGACCCTGGCCGGTGAAGTCGACTTCGCCCACCGCGTAGCAGTCGCAGGCACCGTAGCGCTGTTCGATCTCGGCGGTCGAGAGGCCGATGGTGGCCATCTGCGGATCACTGAACACGACGGCGATGGTGCTCTTGCGCTGACCGGCACGCACGTCGGGGAAGCGACCGGCGTTGTCACCGGCGATTCGACCCTCATCGGAGGCTTCGTGCAGCAGCGGCAGGTCATTGTTGGCGTCGCCGGCGATGAAGACATGGCTCGGCGTGTCGTCGCTCAGACGAGTCTGCAGGGTGTGACGATTGAAGATCGGCACGCCGCGCTCGTCCAGCTTCAGGCCCAGCGCCTCGATATTGAGGCGATCGACATTCGGGCGACGGCCGGTGGCCGCGAGCAGGTAGTCGAAACGCTCGGTGAGGCGAGCTTCGCTGCCACGCTCGATGAAGGTGATCTCGACCCCGGCACCGTTATCGTCCTCGACACGTTCGATCTTCTCGACCTTTGCGTCCGGGTCGAGGTAGAACTCCTCGTTGAAGACGCGATCGGCATTGGCACGCAGCTTCTCGTCACGCAGCGGGCCGATGGCGCCGCCGACACCGAACATGCGGATGCGCACGCCGAGACGCGTGAGCGCCTGGCCCAGCTCCAGCCCGATGACGCCCGGGCCGAAGACGGCGACGGATTCCGGCAGGTCGTCCCAGTCGAAGACGCTGTCGTTGATGATCAGGCGGTCACCGGCATTCTCGAAGAAGCCCGGGTAGCTGGGGCGTGAGCCGGTGGCGATCACGACACGCTCGAAGGTGACGCGGGTCTCGTTGTCGCCGATGATCAGGCTGTTGGCGGTCTCGAAACGCGCATTGCCGCGCAGCTTGTCGTGGGAGGGAATGCCTTCCACGGACTCGACCACGAAGCCGACGAAGCGGTCGCGCTCACGCTTGACGCGGTCCATCACGGCGCGGCCATCCACCTTGACCTCGCCTTCGATATTGATGCCGAACGGTGCGGTGTCACGGGCGTGATGCGCGGCTTCGGCCGCACTGATCAGCAGCTTGGACGGCATGCAGCCGACACGGGCACAGGTGGTGCCGTAGGGGCCACCTTCGATCATGACCACGGAATCGGTGTGTGCCTTGGCGGCGCGATAGGCACCCAGACCGGCACTGCCGGCACCGATGATGGCGACTTCAACCTGGCGTTCGTTCACGTCGTACTCCTCAAGGCGCGCCAGCGGCGCACCTGACAATGGGGTCTCAGGCGCGAGCGTGGCCCGCGCGTGATGAAAAGAGAAAGTTATCGGGGCCTGTCAGCGTGATGCGTTCAAGCGCTGGTCAGGCTGCCGAAGTAGCGGGCGACTTCATCGCTGCCGCCGACATGCTCGCCGTCGATCCAGACCTGCGGCACGGTGGCCTGACCGGTCATGGCGCGCAGGGTGCGTGAGGTTACGCCGCGGGTGCCGACTTCGATGACTTCGTAGCTGATGCGTGCTTCGTCGAGCATCTGCTTCGCACGTGCGCAGTACGGGCAGCCCGGCTTGCTGAACAGGGTAGCGAAGCTGGGACGGCCGGCGTCCGGGTCCAGATAGTCGAGCATGGTATCGGCGTCGGAGACTTCAAAGGGGTCGCCCGGCTTCTGCGGCTCGATGAACTGCTTCTCGACCACGCCGTTGCGTACCAGCATGGAATAGCGCCAGCTGCGCTTGCCGAAACCGATGTCGCTCTTGTCGACCAGCATGCCCATGCCGGCGGCGAAGTCGCCGTTGCCATCGGCGATCAGGCTCAGGTTCTCGGCTTCCTGATGCTCGCCCCAGGACTCCATGACGAAGGCGTCATTGACGGACAGGCAGACGATCTCGTCGACGCCGACAGCATAGAAGCGATCGGCCAGCTCGTTGTAGCGCGGCAGGTGAGTGGAGGAGCAGGTCGGGGTGAAGGCGCCCGGCAGGGCGAAGACCACCACGTTGCGGCCCGAGAAGATCTCCTCGCTGGTGCGCTCGACCAGACGGCCGTCGCGACGGATCTTGAAGCTGACGTTCGGGACCTGCTGGCCTTCGTGTGATTCGAGTTGCATGAAATTGGCTCCGGTCTCGATGAGACGTATCTAAAGGGGATGGCAGGCGACTGAGGCTCGATGACAATGTCGAGTGCATGAGAAATCAGTGCCTTGCGAAACTGGAGCCAGTCTAGGGGCAAGCCTCTTGCGGGTGAATTTGATTGCATCAAGCGAGGCGATAGCTTTTCTTGATGATACTGCTGACAGTCAGTCGTGTGCTGGCTCATGGCCTTGTTCTCGGCAGGAACGTGCTGGTCGGCAAGCGGCTTTTTTGCCGGAAATAGTTATACAGACTTGATATTTGCCCCTGTCAGCCATAGGTAGTGGGTACGTCACAGCATCGTCAGGCGTCGAGTCTGGCAAGCGAGGCAATAGATGAACGCACGAGAGTACATGGCGAAGCACGGCCTGGACGGCGACAAGGACAAGGAGGAGGACAAGCCTCAGAGTCTGGAAGAACATGCCTGGGCACGTGCACGTGAGTCCGGCAGCCATCGGCCACGCACCGGGACGCCGCATGACTGGGAAGACTGGGAGCGCTACCACGAGCAGCTGGCCGCGGACTCCGAGAAGCTGTCCCAGAAGATCGATCGTCAGGCCCGCGCCGGCGGATCCGCCTCTGCGCACGACGATGACGTCGACAAGGCTGACGCTGATCGAGACGGGCAGTGATCGAGAAGGACTGTGATCAAGAAGGACACTGATCAACACGAGTACCGAACATTCATGACCTCCGTGGAGTCACGGTTGTCACAATCGCAAGGAGCAACTCATGGATATCATTCGCATCATTCTGGCCATCATCCTGCCGCCGCTGGGCGTTCTCATGCAGGTGGGTGTCGCCAACAAGCATTTCTGGATCAACATCATCCTGACCTGCTTCGGTTTCCTGCCGGGGATCATCCACGCGGTGTGGGTCATTACCAAGTTCTGACCGCCGCTGAGCCCCAGAGGCTCTGATGTGGCTGCCCACCTCGGGCAACCCAGAGTTGAAAGACCCAAAGCCCCCGCTGCCTTGTGTGCAGCGGGGGCTTTTCAGTGGGCGCTCACCGGGGAAGCGCCATGTGGCGTCGGTGATTCAGCGGCGGTGCATGCCGAGGGCCCTTGGCGAATGGCAGGCGACGGTAGTTCAACATTTAGACTTTCGCATAGCCTGATTTCAACGCTTTTCAGCGAGCGCGGCGCTTGTCGCCTCTCGCTTGCCCCCGTAGGGTCAAATGGGACTGAGGGCAGCGATCAGGGTCGGTGAAGCCTGTTCGATCACATGCTCCACGATAACAACAACACGTATGGATACCACGCATGGTCACGACTGCTGAGCCCGACGCGCCGCAGGAGACCAGCTCCTGCTTCGCGATCTTCAATGATGTGCAAAAGAGCTATGACGGCGAAACGCTGGTGGTCAAGGGCTTCAATCTTGAAGTCCAGCGCGGCGAGTTCGTCACCCTGCTGGGGCCGTCCGGTTCCGGCAAGACCACCTGCCTGATGATGATGGCAGGCTTCGAAACGCCGACCCACGGCGACATCCTCCTCGACGGTACCCCCATCAATGACTTGCCACCGCACAAGCGCGGCATCGGCATGGTCTTCCAGAACTATGCACTGTTTCCGCACATGAGCGTGGCCGAGAACCTGGCCTTCCCATTGGAAGTGCGCGGCATGAGCAAGGAGGAGATCTCGACCAAGGTGGCCAACGCGCTGGACATGGTGCGACTCGGCGAATTCGGCGATCGCCGTCCGGGGCAGCTCTCCGGCGGGCAGCAACAGCGGGTCGCCCTGGCACGTGCGCTGGTCTTCGAGCCGGAGCTGGTGCTGATGGATGAGCCGCTGGGGGCGCTGGACAAGAATCTGCGCGAAGAGATGCAGTTCGAGATCAAGCGCATCCACCAGCGCCTCGGCGTCACCATGCTCTATGTGACCCACGATCAGACGGAGGCGCTGACCATGTCGGACCGCATCGCGGTCTTCAATGACGGCATCGTCCAGCAGCTGGCGACCCCCGAGGCGCTGTATGAAGCGCCGGAGAATGCCTTCGTCGCCTATTTCATCGGCGAGAACAATCGCCTCAACGGCCAGGTATCGCAGCTTGACGCTCAGGGGGAGCATTGCACGGTGACCCTCGACAGCGGCGAGCAGGTACGGGCACTCAAGGTGGCCGTCAATGAGGTCGGCGAGCGCACCCAGCTGTCACTGCGCCCGGAGCGGGTACGCCTGCTGTCGGCGGAAGAGCCAGGCGCCGCGGGCACGCAAAGCCCTCCCGACAATGTCTTCTCCGCCGAGGTGCTCGAGGTGATCTATCTTGGAGATCATCTGCGCACGCGCGTGGCGGTGTGTGGCAGTGACGAATTCATCATCAAGACACCCAACGCCGAGGG
>NZ_CFDJES010000056.1:14535-19200 GCF_983723665.1 Cobetia sp.
GCAGCACGGGAGGTGAAGCACGCTTCCTCAGCAGAGCAAGAGCAGATTTCGCGACAAGAGTGCAGCACAACAACAAGAAATCAGGGAGATTCATCCATGTCAGTCATCAATCAGTTCACCGCGTCATTCACTACCTCGCGCCCGGGCATGCCGCTGCGCAGCCTGCTGGCGGTTGCCGTGGCAGCGGCCGGCATGAGCGCCGGAGCGGCCCAGGCCGAGACGCTCAATATCGTCTCGTGGGGCGGCGCCTATACCGACAGCCAGAACAAGGCCTATCACGAGCCCTGGGAAGAGAAGAGCGGCGACACCGTCGTCAATATCGACAAGTCATCCAATGCGCTGTCCGGTCTGCGCGCACAGGTCCAGGCCGGCAACGTCACCTGGGACCTGGTCGACATGCTGCCCAGTGATGCCTTGATCGCCTGTTCGGAAGGCCTGATCGAGCCGCTGGACCCGGACACCCTGTTCGCGGCAGCGCCGGATGGCACGCCGGCCAGCGAGGACTTCATCGAGAATTCGCTCAGCGAGTGCTTCGTGCCGCAGATCGTCTACTCCAACATCGTGGCCTTCAATACCGAGATGTTCCCCGAGGACAAGCAGCCGGATTCCATCGATGACGTCTTCAATCTCGAGGAATTCCCCGGCAAGCGTGCGCTGCAGAAGAAGCCGATCAACAACATGGAGTGGGCGCTGGTAGCCGATGGCGTGGCCCCGGAAGATGTCTACGAGATGCTGGATTCCGAGGAAGGCATCGAACGTGCCTTCGCCAAGCTCGATACCATCAAGGACAGCGTGATCTGGTGGGAAGAGGGCGCACAGCCGCCGCAGCTGCTGGCGGACAAGGAAGTGGCCTTCGCCTCGGCCTACAACGGACGCATCTTCGATGCCGAGGTCAACGAGAAGCAGCCATTCTCCATCGTCTGGGATGCCCAGGTCTTCGAGCTGGATGGCTGGGTGGTGCCGACCGGCAAGCTCGACAAGGTCAAGGATTACCTGATGTTCGCCACCGATACCCAGCGACTGGCGGATCAGGCCAAGTACATCTCCTACGGGCCGGCGCGTACCTCCTCCGCGGCACTGGTCTCGACCCATGCGGACACCGGCATCGACATGAAGCCGCACATGCCCACCTATGGCCCCAACTTCGAGACCGCCATCCCCAAGGATGACGAATTCTGGGCCGACAACCTCGATGAGCTGAGCCAGCGCTTCAACGCCTGGCTGGCACGCTGACCCCTGCACTGACCCGCTGGCCCCGGTGGCGCACACCCGCGCGCCGGGGCCTTTTTGATCATGCCTGATGGCCCGTCGGCCATGCTCGATTCCGCCAGGTTGGCTTCCGTCACTGTCACGCGGAAGCCGGCTGGCGGCCCAGGCATCCTCGGATAGCCGATCAAGGAGTGCAGGATGAGCGATTCCTCCGCCCCGGCCACGTCCGGAAGCGCAGCACATGACCCCAATGGTGCCCCCGGCGCGGCGCTGACCACCGCCGATGGCGTACCGCTGAAACAGAGCCTCAATCGCGCCATCCGTCGCAGTCGCATCAAGGCGTTGCTGCTGGTGGCGCCGTTGCTGGTCTTCATCGGGCTGGCATTCGTCATGCCCATCTTCGACATGCTGTCACGCAGTGTCGACAACCCGGAAGTCTCCACCTATCTGCCGCGCACCAGCGAGGTGCTGGTCGACTGGGACGGCGAAGGGTTGCCGGAAGAGGCCGCCTACGCCGCCCTGGCGCAGGATCTGGCCGCGGGACTCAAGGCGCGCAATCTCGGCCGCGTCGCCTCGCGTCTCAACTACGAAAAGTCCGGCATGCGGTCGCTGTTCATGAAGAGCGCCCGCCGTGCCGGTCGCATGGAGGCCCCTTACAAGGCCGCGCTGATCAAGGCCGATGAGGATTGGGAGGACCCGGATATCTGGCGTCTGATCAAACGCGAATCGTCGCCTCTCACCGCTTCCTACTATCTGGCGGCGGTGGATCGCCAGTTCTCACCGACAGGCGAGATCGTCGAGAAACCGGAGTATCTGCAGATCCACGTCTCGCTGTTCATCCGCACCTTCTGGATGAGCGCGGCGATCACCGGGCTGTGTCTGTTGCTGGCCTATCCGGTGGCCTGGCTGCTGGCGACCCTGCCGGCCAGTCGCGGCAATCTGCTGATGATTCTGGTGCTGCTGCCGTTCTGGACCTCGCTGCTGGTGCGAACCACCACCTGGATCGCGATCCTGCAGCAGCAGGGGGTGCTCAATGACATGCTGGTGGGCGTCGGGATACTCGCCGAGGAGGCGCGTATCCAGATGATCTACAACAAGACCGGCACCATCATCGCGATGACCCACATCCTGCTGCCGTTCATGATCCTGCCGCTGTACTCGGTGATGAAGACCATCCCGCCCAGCTACATGCATGCGGCGCGCTCGCTGGGTGCCGGGCCGATAACCGCCTTCCGGCGTGTCTACTTCCCGCAGACCTTGCCGGGCATCGGGGCGGGCTCGATTCTGGTCTTCATCCTCTCCATCGGCTACTACATCACGCCGGCACTGGTGGGCGGGCAGTCGGGCCGCTTCATCACCAACTTCATCGCCTATCACATGCAGACCTCGCTCAACTGGGGCCTGGCAGCGGCCATTGGCTCGATACTGCTGGTCGTGGTGATCCTCTTCTATCTCGTCTACAACCGCCTGATCGGTGTGGACAAGGTCAAACTGGGGTGACAGATGGCCATACCTTCCTATGCAACTCGTGGTGAGCGGATCTGGCATTGGGTGTTCTGCGTGCTGTGCACGCTGATCTTCCTGTTCCTGATCGGGCCGATCCTGGTGATCATTCCGCTCTCGTTCAATGCCGAACCCTACTTCACCTTCTCGGAGAAGATGCTGTCGCTGGACCCGGAGGGCTACTCGCTGCGCTGGTATCAGGAGTTCTTCACCTCGGATGAGTGGATGCGCTCGATCAAGAACAGCATCATCGTGGCGGTGTGCGCGACGGTGCTGGCCACGGTACTGGGCACGCTTGCCGCACTGGGGCTTTCCAGCCGTTTCATGCCGTTTCGCAATACCATCATGGCGATCCTGATCTCGCCGATGATCGTGCCGCTGATCATCAGCGCCGCGGCGATGTTCTTCTTCTTCTCGAAACTGGGGCTGACCCAGACCTATCTGGGCGTGATTCTGGCGCACACGGCGCTGGGCATTCCCTTCGTGGTGATCACGGTGACGGCGACGCTGTCCGGCTTCGATCACTCGCTGACACGTGCGGCGCACTCGCTGGGGGCCAGTCCGAGTCGCACCTTCTTCCGCATCATCCTGCCGCTGGTGACGCCGGGGGTGGTGTCCGGTGCGCTGTTCGCCTTCATCACCTCGTTCGATGAAGTCGTGGTGGTGCTGTTCATCGCCGGGCCGGCGCAGACCACCATCCCGATCCAGATGTGGTCCGGTATCCGCGAGGAGATCAGCCCGACGATTCTGGCGGTGGCCACGCTGCTGGTGATGGTCTCGATCCTGCTGCTGACGACACTGGAGCTGATTCGCCGCCGCAATGAACGTCTGCGCGGCCTGACGCCGAGCTGACCACTGTCCTCGACCCTCTGCCCTTTGCTCTTGAGTGCTGAGCGCTTGATGGCTGTGAGAAACAGGAGTCGCAAGAAACGCCCTTGCCCCCGCAGAGTCTGTCTGCGGGGGCAAGGGCGTTTCAGGGCCAGGGCTTGAAGACAGGGCTTGGAGACAGGGCTTGAGGAAAAGCCTGCTGCGTCAGGCCGCGCCGAGTCGCTTGTAGAGCGTGGTGCGGCTGATGCCCAGCTCCCGCGCGAGACGCGAGACGTTGCCGCCCAGCGCGTCCAGCGCACTCTGCAGCTCCTCGGCACTGGAGAGATCATGCAGCGAGGGCAGGCCGCTCGGTTGCGAGGGCTGGTGGGCAATCTCGCCCTCTGCCGCGTGGCAGTCGCCCTGTGAGGCGAGACAGTCGCCCGCCAGCATCACATGGCACGGCTCCAGGGTCGGCCCATCGCACAGTGCCAGCGCCAGACGCAGCACGTTGTCCAGCTCGCGCACGTTGCCGGGCCAGTCATGCTGGGTGAGGCGATCGAGGAAGGCGGGCGTGATGCGCGGCAGCTCACGTTGCTGCTCCCCGCACAGCCGTGTCAGCAGGGCACGACTCAGTCCGGCGATGTCGTGACGCTCCCTCAGCGGCGGCAGGGCGATGGTGGCCCCACACAGGCGATAGTAGAGATCCGCCCGGAAGCGCCCGGCCTTGACCAGCTCGCTGAGGGGCTGATGGGTGGCGGCGACCAGTTCGAAATCGACCCGCTGCGGCTTGCCGCCGCCCAGCGGGGTGACTTCACGCTCCTGCAGCACGCGCAGCAGACGCGCCTGCACATGCAGCGGCATGTCGCCGATCTCATCCAGAAACAGGCGCCCGCCATTGGCCTCGAGCAGGCGGCCTTCGCGTCCGGCGGGGTCGGCACCGGTAAAGGCGCCGCGCCGATAGCCGAACAGCTCGGCCTCGACCAGCTCATCAGGCAAGGCGGCGCAGTTGATGGCGACCAGCGGCTGATGGGCGCGATGACTGGCCTGATGCAGCGCCTTGACCACTTCCTCCTTGCCGACGCCGGTCTCGCCCTGCAGCAGTAGTGGCAGGCGGGCGTTCACCAGCCGCGCCAGCAGTTCGCAGAC
>NZ_CFDJES010000057.1:0-2286 GCF_983723665.1 Cobetia sp.
GTTGTGGTAGCGGTAGGCCTGATCACTGGGATAGACATGGAAATCCCCGGCGTGAATGACGATTTCCTCACGTTCCAGCGTAAGGGTCAGCTCGCCTTGCGTGACCACCAGCATCTCGTGCCAGCCGGCATCATCGGGCGCGGAGTCATAGTGCTCGCCGGGGGCGAGGGTCCAGTCCCATAACTCGACTTCCTGGGTCGCCGGTTTGCTGGCCAGCAGCACGGCGCGGCTTTCGGGCGCCTGCCCGACCCACGCCACCTCATTGATGCGTGCCGAGTCTTCGCTTTCCGGGGGCTGCACCAGCGCGTAGAAGAGCACCCCTAGCGCCTCGGCGAGCTTGTCAAGCATGCCGAGGCTGACATTGACGTCGCCCTTCTCGATGTTCACCAGCATGCGGCGACTGATTTCGGCCTGATCCGCGAGTGCCTGCTGACTCAGCTCGGCGGCCAGGCGCAGACGGCGAACATTGGCCGCGACATGGACCAGAACATCGGGTCGATCTTTACTGTTGTGCAATATAGTGCGCATCCGTACAATCCCGCTGACGATGAGGGAAGCCGGCATCCCACTGGCCTCAAGCTCCCTTCCCTTGCTACCTCAATGTCCCTGAATCATGCCGCATGTGTTCTTGACTGACCATGCCCGTCATCCACTGGATCGCTCAAGGAGACTTCAATGTCCGTTGCCGTCGCCGCCTCCTCTTCTCGTCTGTGGCCCGTCGCCATGCTGCTGGTCGCCATGTGCTCGATCCAGAGCGGTGCTTCGCTGGCCACTTCCCTGTTCCCGATGATCGGCGCGGCGGGCGCGACGGCGATTCGTCTGATCATCGCCTCGATTCTGCTGCTGGCCATTCTGCGCCCGTGGCGCAAGCCGGTGACGCGCAAGGCCTGGAAGTCCATCACCATCTACGGCGTGGCGCTGGGCGTGATGAACCTGCTGTTCTACCAGGCCCTCAAGACGGTACCGCTGGGCATCGCCGTGGCACTGGAATTCACCGGCCCGCTGGCCGTGGCGCTGCTGAGCTCGCGCCGCTGGATCGACCTTGGCTGGGTGGCACTGGCGATCACCGGGCTGGTACTGCTGCTGTTGCTGGGTGAGGACACCGCCGCGCCGATCGACCCCGTCGGTGCCGCCTTCGCCCTCGGCGCTGGCCTCTGCTGGGCGCTGTATATCCTGTTCGGCCAGAAGGCCGGCGCAGGCAATGGCACCCAGAGCGCGGCGCTGGGCATCACGATCGCGGCGGTGGTCGTCGCGCCCGTCGGCCTGATGGAGGCCGGCAGCGCCATGTTTTCGGTCGATATCCTGCCGTTGGCACTGGCCGTCGCGGTGCTCTCGACCGCGCTGCCCTACACCCTCGAGATGGTGGCCTTGCCGCGCCTGCCGACCCACACCTTCGGCACCCTGATGAGTCTGGAACCCGCCATCGGGGCGCTCTCCGGCCTGCTGTTCCTCGGTCAGACGCTGGGCATCTTCCAGTGGCTCGCCATCGGTCTGGTCATCGCCGCCTCGGTGGGCACGACGCTGACCGGTCGCAGCAAGGAAGTCTTCGATGGACCGGTGCCGGATTGAGGATGGCGCTGCCGCCCGCAGCTGAGCCGTTCAGATGTTCCGTTCAGCTGAACCGTGCAGACGTACCTCTCAGCTAAACCGTTCATGTACACCTTTCAGGAAGAACGGGACGGTGAACCAAGACGCAGCGTGGGATATCGTGTCTTTCTCTATCACGCTTTTCGAGACAGGAGACCGCCAGATGACATCGCCACGTTCCGCGTCTTCCTCACCCTCCGCTGCACGCTCCACCGCCCAGATGGTGGTGTGGTTCGGGTTGAGCTTCCTCACTGCCGCCATCGGCGCGCTGGCCTCGGTTGACGCGAAGACCTTCTATGCAAGCCTTACCCAACCGGCCTGGGCCCCGCCGGCGGGGGCCTTCGGGCCGGTGTGGACGGCGCTGTTCGTGATGATGGCGCTCGCCGCCTGGCGTGTCGCGCGCGATGGCTTGCATGCCAGCAATGGCTTCCGTTGGCGCCATCGTCTGGCGCTCGGGCTGTTCGTGGTGCAGCTGGTCGTCAACGGCCTGTGGAGCTGGCTGTTCTTCGCCTGGCATCTCGGTCAGGCGGCGTTCATCGACGTACTGGTGCTGTGGGCGCTGATCGCCGTCACCCTGATCGCCTTCTGGCGTATCAGTCGCCTGGCCGGGCTGTTGATGCTGCCCTATCTGGCGTGGGTGACGCTGGCCAGTGCGCTGACCTGGTCCGTCTGGCAAGCCAATCCGGCCCTGCTGGGCGG
>NZ_CFDJES010000057.1:2386-6585 GCF_983723665.1 Cobetia sp.
GGTGAGCGATCAGATCTCCTGACGCGCCTTCAAGCGACCTTCCTCTACTACCAGCACGCGATCCGCGACCTTGCGCAGCAGTGCCGCATCATGACTGACCAGCACCAGCGCCGTGCCCTGCTCGCGCACCATCTTCACCATGCAGGCGATCACCTCCTGCTGGACCAGCGGGTCGAGGCGTGAGGTCGGCTCATCGGCGAACACGAAGCGCGGCTTGATCAGCATCAGACGCAACAGCGCGAAACGCTGCAGCTCGCCACCCGAGACCTGTCCCGGCAGACGCGAGAGCAATTCCGGCGCCAGGCTCAGTTGCTCCATCAGCTGCGGCAGCTGGCTGTCGTCGAGACCATGGCGTGCGCTGAGATCCTTCAACAGCCGCCCCAGTGTCCGGCGTGGCGGGAAGGTCGCCACGGGGTCCTGGTAGAGCTTCTGATATTCCAGGCGTTCGGCATGCTGGACCACGCGTCCTGAATGCGGTGGCAACAGGCCGAGCAGTGCATCGCCCAGCGATGACTTGCCACAGCCTGAAGCGCCCTGGACGCCGATGATCTCACCGCCCTTCACGCTGAGTTCCACGTCACGCAGCAATGTGGTGTCCCCGCGCGCGATGGTCAGATTCTCGGCGCGGATGATGGTCTCGCCTGCCGCCTTGCCATCACGGCTTGCACTGTCGGCTGCCGGCTTGAAGGCGGCCTCCGGCCAGGCCTGCGGCGCGGCATTCACCAGGCGTCGGGTATAGGCATGTGTCGGCGCGGCCAGCACGTCACGCGTAGCGCCCTGCTCGATCACCTGCCCCCTGCGTACCACCATCAGCCGGCCACCGATCTGGTGCGCCAGCGCCATGTCATGGGTGATGACCATCAAACCAGCACGCGGTGTCTCGGCCAATGACTTGAGCAGCAGCTCGCCGATCTCGCTGACGCGGGCGGCGTCCAGCCCCTTGGTCGGCTCGTCGGCGATCAACAGCGGTGCGCCGCCGGCGCGGGCGGCCGCAAAGGCCACACGTTGCGCCATGCCACCGGACAGCTTGCCCGGCAGCTGCTCGCTGGCCGCGGCGACACCCAACTGCTCCAGATCACTGCGCGCGGCCGCGTGGGAGGCCTGTGCCGAACGCCCCGCGACCAGTCGATATGCCTCACCGACCTGACGAATCACCTTCATCAACGGGTCCAGCGCCAGCCAGGGCTCCTGGGGCAATACCGCCAGGCGGCGACCCCAGAGCGGGTGACGATTCTCTGGCGTATGCAGAGGATATGGCTCGCCGTCGAGCCACAGGCTGCCGGAGGCCACAAGCTCCGGGGGCAGCGTGCCCAGCAGTGCCTGAGCCAGCAGACTCTTGCCGGACCCCGTCTCACCGATCACCACCAGCGGCTCTCCCGCCTTGAGCGCAAGCGAGACAGGCTCCAGCAGCGCCGTCTGCGCGCCCTGGACCCGCACGCTCACATCCTCGGCACTTAGCACCACATCATCCGCCGTTGCCCCATCCCGCGTGTGAGAGGCTGGCGTGGTCATTGTCGCGACATTCATGGGCGCGCTCCTTCGAGGGTGTCCGCGGCGGTTGACGTTCTGGCCTTGCTGCCGGACATCAGCAACAGCCCCAGCAACAGCAGGAAGGTAACCAGCACCGGCGTCAGCAGCGCGAATGGCGCTTCACGCCAGTACGGCAACAGCTCGACCATCATGGTGCCCAGCTCCGGCGTGGGCTCCGGAATGCCGACATGCACGAAGCCCAGCGCGGCAATCGCCATCAGGGCGTTGGCCATGCCGAAGGCCATCGCCGTCATCATCACGGGTGCCATTTCCGGCCACAGGTGATGACGAAACCGGTACCAGGCCCCGAAGCCCAGCAGACGGCTGGCCTCCACACCGGGACTCGCCAGCACGCTGCGACCGGTGGCGCGAGCCAGGCGGAAGAATTCCACCCACAGCACCAGCGACAGACCCAACCACAATGCCAGCGGCGTCGACGGCAGGATGACGCTGACCATCAGCACCAGCAGCAGCCCCGGCAATGCCAGCAGGCTGTCTGCCACCAGGCTCAACAGGCGCTCGGCCCAACCACCGCGTCCCGCGGCCAGCAGGCCCAGCGAAATGCCCGAAAAAGCCGCCAGAATCACCGCCCCCGCGGCAATGGAAAGCGACAGCCCGAGCGCCGCCACCAGGCGGTGATAAAGGGAGCGCCCAAGGTGGTCATAGCCCAGCGGGGCGCTGGTGATCACCTCGCCGGCGTCAGAGACACCGACGGCATCCGCGCCCTGCAGTGCACGATAGAGATGCTGCTCCAGCGGGTCTCCCGGTATCACCAGATTGCCCAGCAAGGCCAGCAGCACCAGACTGGCGACCATCGCGGCCCCGATCACCCGGCGCAACGGCCAGTCAAGACGTGGACGACGCACGGCTTCCACGCGCTGCGGCGCAAGCCCTTCCACCACCTGATTCATTTCACACCCCGTGGGTCCAGTTGGCGACCCAGCAGATCGACCAGCAGATTGATCAAGACAAAGCCGACGCCCAGCACCAGGGCGGTGCCCTGCACCATCGGCACATCGCGCGAGAAGATGGCGTGCACCAGCGCATGGCCGATGCCCGGCCAGCCGAAGATGCTCTCGATCACCACCACACCCTCCACCAGGGTCACGAACTGCAGTCCCAGATAGGTCACCAGCGGCAAGGCCACATGGCGCAGGCCGTGACGCCAGAAGGTCTGGGCGTTGCTGAGGCCCTTCCAGCGCGCGAAATCATGAAAGGCCGTCTGGGTGACGGCGGCCATGGCATCACGTGCCAGGCGTGCCGATACCGCTGCCAGCCCGAGCGCCAGCGTCATCGCCGGCAGAATGAAGTGCTGCGGCTCACCGTGACCGGCGGCCGGCAGCAGGCCCATCTCCACCGAGATCAGCAGGATCAGCACCAGCGCCAGCAGGAACTGCGGCGTGGCACGCAGCAGACTGCAGACGGCCAGCAGGCTACGGTCCAGCCAGCCACCGGCACGCAGACCGGCCAGCAGCCCCAGCGGCGGGCCGATCAGCAGCGAGATGCCCAGCGCCGCGCCGGCGAGCGACAGGGAGTTGCCCAGCTGATGACGAATCTCCACCCACACCGATTCACCGGAAATCAGCGAGGTGCCAAGCTCCAGGCGCAGGATATCGCCCAGCCAGTAAAGGAAGTGCAAGCCGCCCTGTGCCTCGAGGCCCAGTTCGGCGCGTACCGAGGCCGCAGCGGCCGCATCCAGCGCATCATAGCCATAGCGGCCGGCCGCGATACGCCAGGCGGCATCGCCGGGCAGACTCTGCATCATCAGATAGCTGGCGCCGCCGACCATCAGCACCACCATCAATAGCTGCAACAGACGTGAAGGGAGATTCATTGTGCCCACCGCAATTCTGAAAGGCCGAAACTACGCTCCCAGGGATCTACCTGAGCGCTTTGCAGTCGATTGGAGATCGCCAGGTTCTGGTAGTACCAGGCGATGGGGATCACGGGCAGCGCCCGCTGGATCACGCCGCTGGCCTGGGCGCGCGGGTCCTGCCCTGCCGGCGTGGGCCCATAGCCCTCGCGTGCCATGCGCTCAAGCTCGGCGGTGAAGTCCGCATCGAACCAGCCCATCGCGCCCCAGTCGCCACCAGGGGCCTCGGGGGTTCCCGCGTAATCGCTCAGCACGTTGCCGATGGGGTCCGGCACCATGGCCAGATTGCGCGCGAACAGCGCCATGTCGAGACTGCCGTCGTGGTGGCCGGCCGGAATCGCCGAGAAGTTGGTGATATCCAGACGCGTCTGGATGCCGATGGCGTGGAACTGGCGCTCCAGCACCGTGGCGACCAGCGGCAGCTCCGGACGGTCCGAGAAGGTGATCAGGCTGATCGCGAGGCGCTGGCCATCCTTGTGGCGGATACCCTCCTCGCCGACGGTCCAACCTGCGGCGTCCAGCAGTGCACGCGCCTCGGCGACGTCCTGATGCAGCTCGGGCAGTGCGGGGTCATGCCAGCCTTCCACCATCGGCGGGAACAGCTGGCTGGCGCCACGCGGATAGCGCAGCACGACCTGAGCGATGGCGGTGCGATCGATCGCCAGACTCAATGCACGCCGTACAGCGGGGTCCTGAAAGGCCGGATGATTGGCGTTGACCTTCAACAGCATCGTGCGCGGCGTCGCGGCCGCTGCCAGAGTCACACGCGGCGACTGGGAGAGACGCTGGCGACTGG
>NZ_CFDJES010000057.1:6685-12886 GCF_983723665.1 Cobetia sp.
GGCGACTGGGAGAGACGCTGGCGACTGGCGGGGTCCAGCCCATAGGTGAAGTCGGCATCTCCGCTCTCGGCGATCAATGCCCTGCCCTCGGCGCGGCTCACCGCCTGATAGCGCGCCTGGCGCACCTCGGGCTGCGGGCCCCAGTAGTCCTCGAAGGCGGTGACTTCCAGGCTCAAGGGCGGCGTCATGCGCAGCATGCGATAGGGGCCGGTGCCGATGACCTGCTGGGCGGTGCCCGTCTCATCGAAGGCTGCCGGCGCGAGTATCTGCTGGCGATAATCGGCCAGATAGGCGGGCAATGCGGCGAAGGGCTCGCTGAGGGCAATCACCAGCGTCTGGGCATCTTCGGCGACGATCCGCTCGACCGGCACCGACTTCAACAGACCCGGCTTGGCACTTGCGATCTCGAGCACCTGACGCGCCACCTCGGCATCCAGCTGGCTGCCATCATGGAACTGTACGCCGGAGCGGAGCGTGAAGCGCCACTCCAGGCCGTCATCCGAGACCTCCCAATCGGTCGCCAATCCCGGCTGCAGCTCTCCCGTGGCATCCACCTCGACCAGTGTCTCGACGATCTGCATGCGCTGGAAAAGAATGCCGCTGAGCAGCGGGTCCGCCCCCTTAATGTCGAAGGGCGCGACAATCTCCAGACGTCGTGTGTCAGCCGCCGACGCTTGCGCCGCTGAGGCATCTTGCGCATGGCTGGGCTGCACCACGGCCAGGCTCAGCGCGACGCTGGCGACGGCCAGCTGCCTGCGATCGTGAAGGAAGGTTCGGTATTGCCACCGAAGCCTTGAGAGCAATTTGACCATCGATATCGCGAGTCCCGAGCAAGAGCATGGATGCCGACGCGCAACCGCCGCCGACGAACAAAAACGCAATGTTATAGTGTAACTATTACGTTTTGGCAACTCTCGGCTCACCTTCTACGACTGGGCAAAGCTGGACGGGCACTTGAGGGGCACTTGAGGGGCGCTTGAAAGGTGCAGGACAAGCACTGGACAGGCATTCACTTGTCAGCGGCAACCCAACATCCGATGATAGATGGCAAACTACATTAGTATGCGCTAACCGACTGGTCCGCTATTCTGGACGAATGGTCATCAGTCCGCGCATCTGTGCCCCTACCCTCAACAATAAGCGACAGGATCATGGATGATCTCAGCATTACCCCTATCAGCGATTCGGCTTGCAGCAGCTATCTGAGCGCCGCGGCTCGGCGACTGTGCTGCGGCAACATGCTCGCGACCTACAAACGGCATGGCATGAGCTGGGACGAGGAGTTGTTCAGCGAGCGCTGGCAGGACAACGAAAACTACGCGATACGTATCAATGGCGAATGGGTCGGCTTCATCAGCCTCAAGGCCCTGCCGGACATCCTGTATCTGCGCGACCTGCAACTGGTGCCACATTGGCAAGGCCGTGGCGTCGGCTCCGCCTGCCTGAACTGGTTGATCCAGCTGGCAACGCAACAGGAGTACGGCCAGTCGCTGATGAAAGACCGCGCCTCCGAGCTCTCCCCGGGCGCTCAGCCCTGCCCGCGCGCGCTGCGCCTGAGAGTCTTCTCCGACAGCCCGGCATTGGCGCTCTACCAGCGCCACGGCTTCACCCTGGTCAATGAGCAGTGCACCCCGACGCGCAGTGGCAGCATCATGGCACTGGAAAGACCCCTCGCCTTCCAGACAGCGCCGACGCTTGCCCCGCGGAGTGATCACGCGCCCCTGCCCCCGGTAGGCAATGCCTCTCTCGACACGATCATCGATGACCTTACCGAGGAAGAGGCCTTGACGATCACCGCCAAGCGCAAGCGACAGTCCCCTCCGGCCGCGCGGAACATCGCGCATCATTAGGCGATTTCCCGTGCGCGATTTCCGCCAGATACGACAATGCCCGGTCATAGGACCGGGCATTGTCGTTCAGGGCTCATTCACCATCAGGGGTGAGATTTTACTGCGCTTATGGCTGATGGGCTCCTCCTCAGCGGGCGAGGAAGTCCAGGATATAGCGCACGGTATCCTGCGGCTTTTCATCCGTCACCCAGTGACCGGCATCCTTCACCCAGATCAGCTCGGCACCCGGAATGGCATCTGCCAGCATCGGGGCGTAATCCGGCTTCTGGAAGTTGTCCTTGTCGCCCCACAGCACCAGAGTCTTGATCTCGATATTCTTGAGCTCACCGGCGATGGCCTGGGTGTATTCCTTGTTGAGACGACGCATGTTGCGGAAGAAAGCCGCCTTGCCTTGCTCGCTGTTCCACTGGGACACATAGCGCTCGACCATCTCTTCGGTCGCGACGGCCGGATCATGCACACCACTGGGCATGAAGCCGCGCATGGTGCTGATGAATTCCTCGACGCTGGTCGCTTCCTCGACGCCCGGCTCCAGCAGCTGCTTGAACTCCGGAATCGGCCAGGAATCGAAGCATACGCTGTCGATCAGTACTTGACGGCGAACACGCTCGGGATGATTGACGGCCATCAGCTGACCGATACCTCCGCCGATATCATGCGAGACGACATCCGCACTCGCCACACCCAGTGAATCCATCAGCTTGATGAAGATGCGTGTCTGGGCATTGATGGAAACGTCAGCATCCACCGGCATGTCCGACTCGCCATAGTTGAGCATGTCCGGGGCGATGACACGATAATGCCTGGCCAATTCCGGCATCACATCACGCCACATCAGCTTGTTGGTCGGAATGCCGTGAATCAACAACAACGGCTGACCTTCACCCATTTCCTTGTAGGCAATGCGGTGACCTTCGATCATCGCATAACGGGTTTCCAGGGCTTCCATTGTCACGTTGTCGTGGCTCATTGCTGACCTCTTCGCTTGATGAATACTCAATCACGGCCTGGCGAAACAGTGCTATATCGCGGTGATGCCGTGAACGTGGGACCACCTTACGGATTCCTGAGCAATCACTCAAGCACGATTTTGATTGATTGCTCAAAATACGCTTTAATGGCCCCATCAAATTCAAGGGAAACGCCCATGGCCCGTGTCATCAACCGCAGTCTGCTCGATCTTCGTCGCCTGACCATCAACCTGGTGACCTACCCCGAAGGCCACAGCGTGATGCGCCACAACGACCCGATGGGCAGCGGCAGCTACTACAAGCTCAATATCGTGCTCAAGAAGCCCCGCCGGGGCGGTGTCTTCGAGACCGATGGCAGCCTCTTTCGCCTCGCGGACCGCGTGGTGCTGTTTCGCCCCGACCTTCACGAACACAGCGTCAGCCGCATCGAGCGCGGCAAACGCGTGCTGCTGAGCATCGCCTTGCACGCACCTTGGCGCTGACCCGCAATGGGACTGCGCAAAAGAACCTGAGGCAAAAGCGAATAATGAAACAGATAGCGGGTAGCGCCAAGTGACAAAAAAACGCCAGTCAGCAATTGCTGACTGGCGTTTTTGCCCACCTGAATCCAGGCCAGGAACGACGTGCTCGACAATGTGCTGCCTTGGCTATTCCATCCGGTCCAGCCCGACGCGATAACGGGCAAAGCCCATCTCGTCCTGATCCACCAACGTCATCGGGTAGACCGCCTGGGCATCAATGAACTGCTGCGCATCCTCGCCGGGGGCGGTGGTGAAGCGAATGTCCAGCGGGGTATCGGTGTCGATCGCGGCCAGCCGCCAGTTGTGATCCGCCGCGGGGTCCACCGCGCCCTGCTGCTGCGTCTGGCGCGAGATGTACTGGGCCAGAATGCTGCGATTTTCATCCGGTGACGCGAAAGCGATATGCGACTCTCCGGTGCCGGGGAAGTCCTCGCCGTAGGCGCGATAGTTGTTGGTCGCGAGCAGGAAGACCTCGTCGTCCTTGACCGGCTCGCCCTGGTAGGCGAGTCCCTGGATACGGTGGGCATCGGCGTCGATCAGCGCGCAATTGCCGTCGTAACGCGCCGGCTGCGTGACATCCACCCGGTACTCGACGCCATCGATCACGTCGAAGTTGTAGCTGCGGAAACCTTCCCAGTTGATCAAGGGCTGGGGCGTGGCGAGATCCGGATCAATGCGATGGAACTGGCCGGCGCTGCACTCGAGCCATTCCCGCACTTCCCTGCCGGTGACCTTGAGCGCCACCAGCGTATTCGGATAGAGATAGAGATCGGCGGCATTGCGGAAGCTCAGCTCGCCCGCCTCCATCTCGGTGAACTGGGTCGGATCATTGTGACGGCCGCCGACCTTGAACGGCGCGGCTGCCGAGAGAATCGGCAAGCCTTCCAGGTCCGGGTCGCCTTCGACGAAGCGTTTGACGTAATCGGCCTGGGCGCGATTGACGATCTGGATCGTCGGGTCGTCCTGCACCAGCGCCAGATAGCTCTTCATCGCCGCACTGGCGCGTCCGATGCTGCGATTGACGTACTCGCGCGTGGCGTCGTGCTCATGATCGACCAGCGCCGCCAGTTCGGCATCTTCCGCCACTTGCGCCTCGCCCCCTACCTGAATCGGGCGGGCTTCTGTCTGGCCGCTCACTACCCGCCACTGGCCCGAGGCATTGCTCAGTTCGAGATCCATCACGCCCACATGGCTGCCCCAGTGCCCCGGCATCATCGCCGGCACGCCATTGAGGGTGCCCCTGGCGATATCGGCCCCCGGTACCTCGGCGAATTCCTCGCTGGGGAAGACGGCATGGGCATGCCCGAAGGCGATGCCATCGATGCCCTCGACCTGCGAGAGGTAATACACCGAATTCTCGGCCATCACCCGGTAGTGGTCGGTCGAGATGCCGGAGTGCGGGATGGCGATCACCACATCCGCGCCCGCCCGGCGCATCTCGGGCACCCAGCGCCTGGCGCTCTCGGTGATGTCCTCGGCCGTCAGGCGGCCCTGGAGGTGCTTGCGGTCCCAGGTCATCACCTGCGGCGGTGCGAAGCCGATATAGCCGATCTTCAATGTCTGAGCGTTGCCCTCACTGTCGGTGAAGGCATGGGCGGTGATCTGGTAGGGCGTGAAGTACGGCTCGCCTGTCGTGGCGTCCAGCAGGTTGGCGTTCACATAGGGGAACTGCGCGCCGGACAGCGCCCGTTCGAGATACTCGAGCCCGTAATTGAATTCATGATTGCCGATATTGCCGACATCGTAATCCAGCTGATTCATGACCTTGTAGGCCGGGAAGACATCACCCTCCTCGAGACCTTCTGCCGCCATGTAATCGCCCATCGGGCTGCCCTGGATGAGGTCGCCATTGTCCAGCAGCACGCTGTTGGCTACCTCGGCACGCGCCTGCTTGATCAGACCTGCCGCGCGTACCAGGCCGATGCGCACGCTGGGCCGGTCCTTGTAATAGTCGTAATCCATCACGTTGGCGTGGATGTCGGTGGTCTCGATCACGCGCAGTGACAGCGTCGCGGCATTGGCTGGCTGAACGATCATGAAGATACCTCCGAGACTGGCCAGGCCAAGGATGGCTGCCCGCAAAGGCGGCTTGCGCCGACGTCCGGGGTGCTGCGCAACAGCTGGCGAGTCAGACGCCCGTTGATCTTCGCTAGCCGATGAAGCATTCGCCATCTCTCACTTCCTTGTCATGGGGGGATGTGCCAGTGCCCCTTGGGGGCAGCGCTCCATTATTCAGATGCCGACGCCTCAGGCAACTGGCGGTCTCTGCCCGCCAGCCAGCCGACACCTGCCATCAGCACACTGAGGACGGCGCAGACCATCAGTGCCAGCTGCCAATTGCCCTGCATATCGTAGAGCGCGCCGATCAGCGGCGGCCCCATGGCCGCGAGCAGATAGCCCAGCGTCTGCGCCATGCTCGACAGTGAAGCCGACTGCATGGCATCACGCGCCCGCAGCCCCATGAATGACAAGGCGAGAATGAAGCTGGCCCCGGAGCCCGCGCCCAGCAACAGCACCCACACCAGTGCCCACTTTGGCATCAGCCATAGCCCGATGAATCCCGCCAGCGACATGCAGGGCGTCGCGAAGGCGATCAGGCGTTGATCCTTCAGGCGCGGCATCAGGGGCACCAGAATCAATCCCGGCAAGGCCGAAGCCAGCTGGAGTAGACCATGCAACGAGCCCGCCTTCTCGGCTGAGAAGCCATTGTCCGCCAGCATGCTCGGCAGCCAGCTGTTGACGGTATAGAACAGCAGCGAATTGATGCCCATGAAGAGCGTCACCTGCCAGGCCAGTGGCGAATGCCACACGGCTGCCTGACGCACCGGCCGCGCGGCACCCTTCTCGACGTCCTTCTCG
>NZ_CFDJES010000057.1:12986-15492 GCF_983723665.1 Cobetia sp.
CCTTCTCGACGTCCTTCTCGGCACCCTTCTCGGCTTCCTTCGCCGCCGCCGGCAGGGAGCGACGTGACAACTGCGGCCACCACACCCCCATCGTCACCAATGGCAAAACGACCACTATGAGCATCGCGTACTGCCAGCCAGCGCTGCTGCCCTGTGCCAACGGCACCATCAGCGCCGAGGCGATGGCGGCCATGATGCCCATGGTCAGCACATAGCAGGAGGTCAGCAGCGCGACATGCTGCGCAAAGCTGCGTTTGACCAGACTGGGCAGCAGCACATTGCCCACGGCAATGCCCGCCCCGATCAGGCCGATACCCAGATAGAGGGCCAGCATGCTGCCCTGCACCCGCAGCACGATGCCCGCGGCGATCGTCACCAAGGCGAGGAAGAGACTGCGTTCAAGCCCGAGACCTCTGGCGAGGCGCGGCACCCAGGGCGAGACGACGACGAAGGCCAGCAGCGGCAGAATCATCAACAGGCCAGCCGCCGTGGCATTGAAGCCCAGCGCCGCCTGCAGGCGCTCCAGCAGTGGCGCGATACTGGTGAAGGGCGCACGCAGGTTCATGGCGATCAACAGGATACCGGCGATCAATACGGCCGGATGGCTCAGTCGCCGGACAGGAGACGAGTGGCAGAGTTCAGTCATGAGGCGCTCGCAGCGATCGTGAAACGGGGTAATGGCGGGACGACACCCAAGAGATGAGTCCGCACACAGAGTGAGGCTAGCTTAATCCCCTCGCCCACTGCAGAATTGAGCCATCATGACATCAGATCACTGAAATCAGACAATCTGCGAGCCGCCATGTCAGTGACCACACCCGTTCTACCGTCATCGCCCAGGGTCAGCACCCGCGGCCCCGATCAGGTGCCCTTCTCCAGCAGCGTCTGCGAGCACGACCCGGACATCTACGAGATTCCGGCCAGCGCCCTGCATGTCGAGACCGGCCAGCAGGTGATGGAGGTGCCGATCCACCAGCATCGCAAGGGACAGCTGGTGATCGCCCTGCATGGCGTGGTGACCAGTCGCGTACCGGAAGGTCTGTGGATGGTGCCGCCGCACAGCGGGGTCTGGATTCCCGGCAACCTGCCCCACAGCAATCATCTGACCCGTGGCGGCCGCGTCTGCCACCTGTTCATCGAGCCCGGTGCGCTCGAGATGCCAAGCCACAGCTGCACGCTGTCGATCTCGCCCCTGCTGCGTGAGCTGGTGCTGCGTCTGGCGGAGCTACCCCAGCCATATCCTGAACAGGGGCCGACAGCGCGGCTGGTCGGCGTGCTGCTGGAAGAGCTGGCCTGCATGCCAAGCGAACGTCTGCACCTGCCCTTGCCCGAAGACCCGCGGCTGACCCGCATCAGCGATGCCCTGATCAAGACCCCGGACGACCGACGCACCCTGGCCGAGTGGGCGAGCGAACTGGCGATGAGCGAACGCACCCTCGCCCGGCTTATCCAGCGTGACACCGGCCTGAGCTTCAGCCGCTGGCGTCAGCAACTGCACCTGGTGGTGGCGATTCGCCTGCTGGCCGAAGGCATGAGCGTGCAGCGCGTCTCGGAAGACGTCGGCTATCAGTCCGTCAACGCCTTCATCAGCATGTTCAAGAAGCTGCTCGGCACTACACCCGCCCGCTACCTGCAGGAACGCGAGCAACGCCGCTCGGGCAGTGGCATGGGCGGCGCGTGACGGCGTCGCTTACTGAGTGGCCGCCTGTGCCACGCTGACGGCCAGCGCTTCGACGGAATCCACGATCGGCAGCCGGTCATCGAGCAGATGGCTGATAATGGAGAGCTCGGTGCAGGCCAGCACCAGCACATCGGCTTCCTGCGCCACCAGGTCAGCGGCGGCCTGACGGAAGGCTCCCCCGACGGCGTCATCACTCACCTGGCCTTTCTTGACGCTGCGGATCACCTCCAGCATCGCGTCCTCATCCTGGGGATAGGCCAGCGACAGACCACGCGACTCGATGAAGCCTTCGTAGAGGCCAATCTTGCGCAGCGCCGGGGAACACAGCATGCCGACACGTGCGCCCGGCCACTGCGCCGCCACCCAGTCCAGGGTGCGCTCGACGATATGCCACACCGGAATCGAGACGGCGTCCTGCGCATCCTGCCAGTAGTAGTGGGCCGTGTTGCAGGGCATGACCAGAAAATCACACCCGGACTGCTCCAGTCGCTGGGCCATTTCCGCGATGGCAGGCCCCGGAGAGACATCGCCCCCTTCCAGCAGAGCCTTGATGCGCGACGGCACCTTGGGATTGTTGTCGACCACCATGTGTACATGGTCGATGTCGTCCTCGGCCGGTGTGGCCTGGATCACCTGCTGCATGAAGGCCACCGTGGCATCCGGCCCCATGCCGCCCAACACGCCCACGACGATATGTTCTGCGCCCGAGGCGTCATGCGAGCTTCTCATTGGTCGTTCTCCGACAAAACTCTCACTGAAGATCAAGGCTCGAGAGGATGGCGACGTGGCCGGCATCCTCTCGAGAAACTGTTTCATGAGGCACTG
>NZ_CFDJES010000057.1:15592-17607 GCF_983723665.1 Cobetia sp.
GGCGGGGTCGAGAAGCCGATCCCGAGACTCACCACCAGCACGATCCCGAAGTGCACCGGGTCGACGCCCAGCTCCACCATGACCGGCAGCAACACCGGCGTGACGATCATGATGGTGGCCAGAATCTCGATGAACATGCCGACGATCAGCAGGAAGGCGATCACCAGCACCCACACCAGCCACAGGCTGTCGGTGATGTTGAGGATGCCCTGGGCGATCATGGCCGGAATGTGATGCTCCACCAGGATGCGCCCGAAGGCGGTAGCGGTGAACATGATGATCAGCACGCGACCGGTCAGCCAGGTCGTGTTCTGGAAGGCTTCATTCAAGCCCAGCAGCGAGGACTCCTTGTGAATGAAGACACCGACGAACAGCGCATAGAAGATCGAGACGACGGCGGCTTCGGTCGGTGTGAAAAGACCGCTGTAGATGCCGCCGAGGATGACCACCGGTGCCATCAGTGACCAGAAGCCCTCCTTGAGTACCTTGAAGACACGCGCCTTGTCGTACGGCTCGCCCTGGGCCTGATAGCCGTTGCGCTTGGCGGTGATGTAGTTGGCGATCATCAGGGCCGCCCCCAGCATGATGCCCGGGATGACACCCGCCATGAACAGCGCCGAGATCGACTCGTTGGCGGTCACCCCGTAGATGACCAACGGCATGCTGGGCGGAATCACGACGCCCAGTCCGCCAGCGGTGGCGGTAATCGCCGCCGGATAGCTGCGGCCGTAGCCACGTTCGATCATCGCCGGAATCACCAGCATGCCCACGGCCGCCGTGGTCGCCGGCCCCGAGCCGGAGATGGCGCCGAAGAACATGCAGGCCATCACCGCTGCCGCCCCCAGGCCACCTGCGGCCGGGCCCGCCAGCTCTTCGGCGATACGAATCAGACGCCGCGCGATGCCGGCGTCGCCCATCAGGGCGCCCGCCAGAATGAAGGATGGCAGTGCCATCAGCGGGAAGGAGTTGATCGCCGAGAACGCCAGCTCCACCAGCGAGGTGATGTCATCACCACTGACGACATAGACCGCCATGGACGCCACCCCAAGGGCAACGACGATGGGTGAGCCCAGAAACAGCAGTGCACCGAACAGAGAGAACAGAATAGTCGCGGCCATGGCATCAGCCTCCCATCTTGGCGGTGCGGGTGTCATCGGCGGCATCCGGGGCCGCTTCCGTGATGCGCTTCACTTCCTCGTCGTCCACGTTGCCGGGCTCGATGCCTCTGACCAGCTTGAGGAACTGCACCTGCAATACGCGAAAGGCCATCAAGGTGAAGGCCACGGGGAAGATGTAATAGACATAGGCGAGCGACCAGCCGAGCGCTGGGGACTCATAGGGAAACTCGGTGAGAAGCCCGATCAGATCCAGGCTCTTGTAGGCGATGATCAGGCTGAAGAGCGCCCAGATAAGGTCGACGAACAGCAGGATGGCGTTGGCCACCTTGCGCGGCAGCAGATTGATATGGGTCTGCAGCCGATTGTGGGCACTCAGGTGAGCCGCGTGTGCAGCCCCCAGGAAGACGAACCAGACGAAGGCGTAGCGTGCCAGCTCTTCCATCCATGCCATGCCGATACCGAACACGACACGCAATACCACTTGGGAAAACAGCAGGAGTACGAAGACCGCGAGTAGAAAGCGGCAGGCGTAATCCTCGAGATTGTTCAATCTGGCCAACATGCGAGCCTCCTTCACGATGAACTGTGAGAGGGATACCAGCACTGTCTGGTATCCCTGCTCGATAGCATTGAACGCAGCGGGGGTCGCTCAGGCGTCATTCACGCTAACGCCGCGAGCGACCCCGCCCACTCGGGCTCAGTGGCCCAATGCTTTCTGCAATTCGTCGAAGGATTCCTTGCCGCCGATCTCTTCATAGAACTGCGGCCAGACTTCTTCCTTGGCAATGCTGATCCACTTGTCCTCGTCGGTCAGCTGGGCGGACTGCACCCCTTCCGCTTCCATGGCAGCACGCGCCTGAGAGGCCTCGGTCAGCTGGAATTGAAGCGCATAGAGCT